>DBCJ01000104.1 GCA_002293005.1 Ignavibacteria bacterium UBA961
GATTGAATCAGCTCGTATTGCCATCAATCGTTATCTCCGTCGTGACGGAAAAGTTTGGATTCGAATATTTCCTGATAAGCCAGTGACCAAAAAACCTGCAGAGGTTCGAATGGGTTCTGGTAAAGGTAATCCAGAATTCTGGGTAGCGGTTGTTAAGCCAGGTAGAATTCTCTTTGAGATCGACGGCGTATCAAGAGAAAAAGCAGCAGAGGCAGTTCGTTTGGCCTCTCACAAATTGCCGATTAAAATAAAATTTGTAACACGCTTGGATGCGACAGAGTAATGAAAAAGCAAAAAGCGTCTGAAATTCGCCAGGTCTCCACTGAAGAGTTGATGGAGATGTTGACTTCCACCGAGGAAGCACTGGTCTTGAGAAACTTTGAGAAGGCAATGAGCCAACTTGAAAATACTTCTCAGATTAGAACCTTACGCAAAGATATTGCGCGTATCAAAATGGTATTGCGCGAGCGAAATGTTGCAGTTTGATACACTACGCACTATTAAGAATTGAACAATATGGCTACTAAAGCAACAGAGCAAGCGCCTTCTACAACCGGAAAGAAAATCCGTCAAGGCAAAGTAATCAGTGCCGCCATGAACAAGAGCATTGTTGTGGCGATTGAGCGTCAAGTTGCTCATCCACTGTATAAGAAATATTATAAGCAGACAAAGAAGGTCATGGCTCATGATGAAGCAAATGAGTGTCGCATTGGTGATACTGTACGCGTCATTGAAAGTCGTCCCTTGAGTGCCCGCAAGCGCTGGATGCTCGTTGAAATTGTCGATCGTGCGAAGTAATTAAGGAAGAACGATATGATACAAGAAGAGTCAAATCTTATTGCAGCGGATAATTCGGGTGCCAAGCGTGTGCGTTGCATTCGTGTCCTTGGCGGACATGGACGCCGCTATGCCGGAGTAGGCGATATAATTGTCGTTTCCGTTAAGAGCGCGCTTCCTAATGCAGGTGTGAAAAAAGGCGAAGTCTGCAAAGCAGTTGTCGTTCGCACCAAAAAAGAGATTAAGCGTAAGGATGGATCATTCATTCGCTTCGATGAGAATGCCGCTGTCATTCTGAACAATCAAGGTGAACCAAGAGGTACGCGTATTTTCGGACCTGTGGCACGCGAATTGCGTGACAGTGGATACATGAAAATCGTTTCTTTGGCACCAGAGGTATTATAAGGATCGCAACCATGAAGATGGCAATCAAGAAAAATGATATGGTGAAAATCATCTCCGGAGATGACAAAGGCAAAGAAGGCCGTGTTATTGAAGTTGATGCAAAGAAAGGTCGCCTCCTCGTAGAGGGAGTGAATGTGCACAAGCGTCACATGCGCAAGAGCCAGGCATATCCCGAGGGTGGAATTCATGAGCGTGAATTAGCTATAGCATATTCAAATGCCATGTTGATCGACCCTGATACAAAGCAAGCAACACGCATCCGTTTGGATCGTACAATTGATGGAAATGGAAGAGCACAAGTAAAGCGCCTTGCCGTAAAATCCGGCAAAGAAATAAAAATGCCTTAAGACTTGGATAGAGAACAATCATGGCAAAAGCCCAAACACAATCGAAAAAATTTGATCTGAAGCCCGAAGGCGCACGCCTCGAGGAATATTCCGGACCGGTGCCCGCACCGAGACTCTATGCCTTTTATAAAGAGCAGGTAATTCCTGTATTGAAGGCAAAATTTGAATACAAATCAGTAATGCAGGTTCCTAGAATCACTAAGATTTGTATCAATATGGGAGTTGGTTCTGCAGTACAGGATCCGAAAATTCTTCAAGCGGCTGTAAATGAACTTGAACTTATAACAGGACAGCGTCCTGCAATAAGCAAAGCAAAGAAGGCGATTGCAAATTTCCGTCTTCGCCAAGGCATGCCGATTGGCTGTCACCTCACATTGCGTGGTGCAAGAATGTATGAATTTTTAGATAGATTCATCAATATTGCTTCTCCTCGCATTCGAGATTTCCGCGGATTTTCCGATAATGGATTTGATGGTCGTGGAAATTTGACGCTTGGCATCAAGGAACAGATTATTTTTCCTGAAATCGATGTAGACAAGGTAACAAAGATTGCCGGTATGGACATCACTTTCGTCACAACATCCAAAACCGATGAAGAAGCATCAGCTCTTCTTAAGGAATTTGGTTTTCCTTTTCGCAAAGGTTAATACATGGCAAAGACAAGTATCGTAGCACGGAATGAAAAAAGAAAGCGCCTTGTGGCAAAATATGCAGCAAAGCGTGAAGAATTGAAAGCGGCAGGAGATTTCGAAGGATTGCAGAAATTACCCCGCAACAGTTCCACGACACGCGTTCGCAGTCGTTGTTCTGTAACAGGTCGCGGTAAGGCAGTCTATAAAAAATTCGGTGTATGCCGAAATATCTTCCGCCAATTGGCCCTGGAAGGAAAAATTCCGGGTATTCGCAAATCGAGTTGGTAAATAAACTTTACGATATACTATTATGCCGGTAACAGATACCATAGCAGATTTCATCACTCGCATTCGTAATGCGGGTCAGGCACGCCACAAATATGTCACTGCACCTGCTTCAAAAATGAAGCATGCAATTGCGGAGATTCTCCGTGATCAAGGGTTCGTTGGTGATGTAGCACTCATGGAAGAGGAAGGCCATAAAGTAATTAAGGTCGGTCTCAAGTACTATGAAGGCAAGCCGGTAATCCAGGACATTCAGCGAGTCAGCAAGTCCGGAAGAAGAATTTATTCACCTGTTGAAAAATTGCCCCGCGTCAGCAATGGATTGGGCATAGCCATCATTTCCACTTCAAAGGGATTGATGACAGACAAACAGGCACGCGCTTACAATGTAGGCGGTGAAATTATTTGCACAGTACGCTAAATCCTGCACTGAAGGAGTAATACCGTGTCACGAGTTGGCAAAAAACCAATTACCGTACCCAATAATGTACAATTGAATTTTACTGATGGTGTACTAACCGTCAAAGGCCCAAAAGGCACTCAAGTTGTACCAATCGCGGACGGAATTTCATTTAATAATGAAAATGGCACTCTCACATTTCAGAGAGTTAATGATGATAAAAAAGTGCGTGCTTTGCATGGTCTTTCTCGCGCTTTGACATTCAATGCAATTGAAGGTGTATCGAATGGATTTCAGAGAAATCTCGCTATAGAAGGTGTTGGTTTCAAAGCTGAAATGCGTGGCCAGAAATTGCTCTTGACCTTGGGCTTTTCGCATCCAATTTTGGTGATTCCACCTGCAGGTATTGAATTGGCAACTCCAACGCAGACTACAATACAGGTAAAAGGAATCAGTAAGCATGATGTCGGTGAAGTTGCGGCCAAGATTCGCAGCATCCGTCCACCTGAGCCATATAAAGGAAAAGGTGTTCGTTATGAAGGTGAGTATATCCGTCGCAAGGCCGGTAAGTCTGCAGGTAAATAATAGTTGATCGAAAGATTCTCAAGAGACAATAGAGATGAACTTAGCACAATCAAAAAAAATACGCCAAAAGCGCAGAAAGCAACATATTCGTAAGACTATATTCGGTACACCCGAGCGTCTGCGTCTGAGCGTTAATAAAAGCCTCAAGCATATCACTGCACAGATCATTGATGATACAAAGGGCGTAACGCTCGTATCGGTTTCATCTGTGGAAAAAGATGTAAGAGCAGCATTGACATCTGTTGCAACGAAAGTTGCACAAAGTCAGTATATTGGCGACTTGCTTGCAAAGCGCGCCAAAGAAGCAAATATTTCAATCGTGGCATTTGATCGTAATGGTCATTTGTACCATGGAAGGATTAAAGCACTTGCCGATGCCGCACGCGAAGGCGGTCTGCAATTCTAATTTATAGAGGATGCCGTGAGCAAAGTAAGAGTGTCAGAACTGGATCTGAAAGATAAGTTGGTCTATGTTGGCCGTACTGCGAAAGTGGTAAAAGGTGGTCGACGCTTCAATTTCACCGCATTGGTCGTTGTTGGTGACGGCAATGGACATGTGGGTTATGGACTAGGCAAAGCCGGCGAAGTCGTTGATGCTGTAAGCAAAGCGACAAATGCTGCAAAGAACAATATTGTGAAAGTGCAATTGCAGAATACTACAATTCCTCATGAAGTTCTTGCGAAATTCGGTGCTGCATCAGTCCTAATCAAGCCCGCAACAGCCGGTACAGGCGTTATTGCTGGTGGTGGTGTTCGTGCAGTGCTCGAACTTGCCGGCGTGCAGGATGTTTTGACGAAGAGCATGGGTTCTTCCAATCCTCACAATACGGTGAAAGCAACTGTTCGCGCATTGACAATGCTCGAGGATGCACAATCTGCTGCAAATCGTAGAGGCATCTCATTACAGAAATTGCTGCAAGGTTAAGGAGTGATTAATATGAAAGAAGGTTCAAAAATAAAAGTCACACAGGTTCGCAGCATCATCAAGTGCAAGCAGAATCAAAAAGATACTATACATGCGCTAGGTTTGGGTCGTCCCAACTATTCAGTTGTGCATACGCTCAATCCTCAAATCGCAGGCATGATCAATGTGGTCAGCCATCTTGTGAAAGTTGAGACAATCTGAAAGACGGAGAATACCTCATTATGAAGCATATTGGAAATATCAGCCCCAGCAAAGGTTCAGTAAAAGGCATCAAGCGTATCGGTAGAGGCGCAGGTTCCGGACATGGTGGGACATCAACTCGCGGACACAAAGGTCATTCTTCTCGTTCAGGTTTTAAGCAGAAGAGAAATTTCGAGGGCGGTCAAATGCCTTTGAGCCGTCGTCTGCCAAAATTTGGATTCAAGAATCCATTCCGTATTGAATATCAAGAAATCAATGTTGCTCGTTTGCAAGAATTGGTTGATACACAAAAAATTCATGCAGGCGATACTATCAATCTTGAAGTGCTTCGCAATCTTGGCGTGGTTCGTTCTTCAAGAATTCCTGTAAAGGTTCTCGGTAATGGTGAGCTTACAGCAAAATTGAATGTATCAGCGGCAAAATTCACCGAGTCAGCGAAAGGAAAGATTGAACAAGCCGGAGGCACCGCTGCAATCGATGAATAAGTTTTTTCAGACATTGGTCAATGTATTTCGCATTGAGGAATTAAAAGATAGAATCATTTTTACAGCATTGGTTTTACTGGCTGTGAGAATGGGTTCTTATATTCCCCTTCCCGGTGTGGATGTCATTGCATTGCAATCAACGAAGGGTGGAGATTCGAATACATTATTCGGATTATATGATCTCTTCGTGGGTGGTGCATTGTCCAATGCAGCCATCTTTGCTCTCGGTATCATGCCTTATATTTCGGCTTCCATCATCCTGCAATTAGCAGGTATTGTAATGCCTGAAGTTCAACGCCTTCAGAGAGAAGGTGAGGATGGCCGTAGAAAGATTAATCAATTCACACGCTATCTTACAGTGCTCATAGCAGCTTTGCAGGGTTGGGGTGTAACTATTAAGATATTGAATCCAGGCACCACTTCAGCACCGGTTGTAGCACCGGACATGGTTGGAATTTTCACGATTTCATCTATAGTTTTGCTTACAGCAGGAACTGTGTTTTTAATGTGGCTTGGAGAACAAATCACAGAGCGTGGCTTAGGAAATGGTATATCCCTTATCATTTTCATTGGTATTATAGCCCGTCTCCCTGATGCATTATTCTCAGAATTTGCTTATATCACTTCTACTCCACAACTTTTCGTTCATCTAATCATCTTTGCGGTTTTGGTATTTATCATTGCCGGCGTAGTATTGGTGACACAAGGTGCGCGTAGAATACCAATTCAATATGCAAAGAGAGTTGTTGGCAGAAAAGTATATGGTGGCACAACACAATACATTCCATTGAGAGTAAATACATCAGGTGTTATGCCGATTATTTTTGCTCAATCGATATTGTTTGTACCAAGTACAATCTTGAGTTTCTTCCCTGAAAATACTTCATTGCAATGGCTTTCACAGCAATTGTTCAGTGAGCAGTCTTGGGTATATGCTTTTACATTTTCATTGCTAATCGTATTCTTTACATATTTCTATACAGCGGTAGCTTTCAATCCGAAAGATGTTGCAGACAATATGAAGAAGCAAGGTGGATTTATTCCCGGTGTTAGACCAGGTGCTCCAACTGCAGAATACATTGAAAATATCTTGACAAGAATAACATTACCCGGTGCAATTTTCCTTGCATTGATCGCAATCATGCCAACATTCGTTTCAAATGTATTGCGCGTTCAGCCTTCATTTGCTTCCTTCTTTGGTGGAACAAGTTTGTTGATCATGGTTGGTGTTGCGCTCGATACTTTGCAACAGGTTGAATCATATTTACTCATGCGCCATTATGATGGATTCATGAAGAGTGGTAAGATTCGTGGTCGTGCAAATGCAGGTCAAGGTGGATTTTAATTGTTATGGATTCAACCGCGGTACATATACCCGGTCCAAACCATGACATTGAAAAAGCATGTAGGATCGTTGCAGAAACGATATCATTGATTGGAAAGCATGTCAAGCCAGGCATAACAACCATTGAACTTGACAAAATAGCAGAAGACAATATACTTTCCAGAAATGGAAAGCCGGCTTTCAAGGGTTATAAAGTTGGATCATTGGAATTCAAACATTCATTGTGTATATCAGTGAATGAAGAAGTGGTCCACGGTGTTCCCGGAACAAGAGTTCTTATTGAAGGCGAGATAGTTTCGATCGATTGCGGTGTTGAATACAATGGATGGTTTGGTGATAGTGCTTATACCTTCCCTGTTGGAAATATCGAAAAGTCGGTACAAGATTTGCTTAAAGTAACACAAGAATCTTTGAATCTTGGCGTACAGCAAGCAAAAAGTAAGAACAAGGTCTATGATATAGCTCGAGCAGTACAAACGCACGTTGAAAAACATGGTTATTCGGTAGTCCGACAATTGGTTGGGCATGGTATAGGAAAGCATCTTCATGAAGATCCTGCCATACCGAATTTTGTTCCTCCATTATTGCAGCGCAGTTATTATCCAAATGATAAGTTGCGAAAAGGTCAAGCAATAGCGATTGAGCCGATGGTCAATCAAGGAACCTATAATGTAAAGACATTGAGCGATGGATGGACAGTTGTGACGGCAGACAAAAAACCATCGGCACATTTTGAGCATACAGTGCTTATTGAAGATGATGGACCGGTGATATTAACCTTAATGGATTAAGACATTATGTCGAAACAAGATCTTATTCGGATCGATGGTGTGATTGATGAGACGCTACCAAATACACAATTTATTGTGAAATTGGAAAATGGACATAAGGTCCTCTGTCATATTTCCGGTAAGATGAGAATGAATTTCATCAAGATTTTACAAGGCGACAAAGTCACTGTTGAATTGTCACCGTATGATCTTGCAAAAGGCAGAATAGTATATCGTTATAAATAAGTGATATCATGAAAGTACAAGCATCTGTAAAAAAACGCAGCCCTGAAGACAAAATCGTCGTACGCAGAGGCAAAGTGTATATCATCAACAAGAAAAATCCACGCTTTAAGCAAAGACAAGGATAATTTAGGAGTATACAATGGCTCGTATAGCCGGTATCGATCTGCCCAAAAATAAGAGAGGCATCATTGGCCTCACATATATCTTCGGCGTGGGCAAGAAAACATCCGCTGAGATTCTCACTAAGGCAGGTATTGCTTTTGAGAAGCGCGTATTGACATGGACAGATGAAGAGATTGCAAGCATTCGTGCGGCAATTGCTGATTATAAAGTTGAAGGTCAATTGCGTTCCGAAATCCAGTTGAACATTAAGCGTTTGATGGATGTCGGTTGCTATCGCGGATTGCGTCATCGCCGTGGATTGCCTGCGCGCGGTCAACGTACACGCACCAATTCCAGAACGAGAAAAGGTCGTCGTAAGACAGTTGCCGGTAAGAAGAAGGCAGCCAAGAAGTAATAGCATTATTAACCTCATATTCCGAATATTATGGCGGCAACTAAAAAGCGCGTTAAGAAAAAAACCGTCAGTGACATACACGGTAAAGCACTCATTCGTGCAACATTTAACAATGTGATCGTGACAATCACCGACACTTATGGGAATGTTCTCACTTGGTCATCAGCAGGTCGTAATGGCTTCCGTGGATCCAAGAAGAATACGCCGTATGCATCACAGGTTTCTGCAGAGCGTGCAGCTAAGGAAGCTCATGAGATGGGCTTGCGCAAAGTGGAAGTAATTGTACGCGGTCCCGGCTCAGGTCGTGAAGCTGCAATTCGTGCACTTGCACAAGCAGGACTCGAGATTTTAAATATTCTCGATAAAACTCCTTTGCCTCACAATGGCTGTAGACCACCAAAGCGCAGAAGAGTCTAATCGATACCGACAGCATAATCGGAAGAACATGATGCCTGCTTGATGCAGGCATTGTGCACTCTGGAAATACAGAGATAATTAACGATTGCTCTCACCCGGCTTCCCGTTTTGGGCAGCCACCATGAATGAGATAGAGAATGAATACTTCAATGCAAATGCCCGAACGGGTACAAATCGAAGAAACAGAGATAGCAAATCAGGGTCGTTATGTACTTCAGCCCCTCGAAGAAGGCTATGGCGTAACGATTGGCAATGCTCTCCGTAGAGTACTCTTGTCATCCATTCCCGGACATGCCATTGTTGGTGTGAAAATCGGCAATGCATTGCATGAGTTTGAGACAATTCCCGGTGTTGTAGAAGATATGTGTGAAATCGTCCTCAATCTTAAAGAGGTTCGTTTCCGCTTGCTTGATAAGAAAAACACCAAAATATCCTTCAAGATGAAAGGTCCAAAAATCTGGACAGCCGCTGATATTCAAGCAGCAGCACCTCATATTGAAGTTATGGATCCTGACAAATATATCGCTACTCTTGAGTCAGATGCTGAATTTGATGTTGAATTCCGTATCGGAAAAGGCAAAGGATATGTTCCTTCGGAAGAGCAAAACAGCTCAGAATATCCAATGGGAATGATTCCGATTGATGCGATTTTCACACCAATCAAGAATGTTATTTATACAGTTGAGCCATTTCGTGTTGGTCAAAAGACTGACTATGAAAGACTTGCATTGGATGTGTACACAGACGGTACATTGACAGCACAAGAAGCAATTCAAGAAGCTGCGGCAATTCTCCAAGATCACTTAATGCTTTTTGTGAACTTCGAGCAGATGCGTCGTGAAATGGAAGCTCAAGAAGTTGTTGAAGAAGAAGCGAAAGAAGCGGAAAAATCTCGCATGAGACGCATACTCTTCACTCCTGTAGATGAACTTGAATTGTCGGTTCGAGCACACAATTGCCTCAAAGCGGCAAATATTAAAACACTTGCGGAACTTGTATCTTTGAATGAACAAGATTTGCTCAAATTCAGAAACTTCGGTCGTAAGTCCCTTTCTGAATTAGCAGACATTGTTCGTGTTCATGGCCTTGCATTTGGCATGAATATCGACAAATACGTTCAAGAGCAAAAAGCCGCAGAATCAGAAGCATAATACAACGATAGAATAGAGAGAATTACCATGATCCATCGCAGAGTAGGAAGAAAGCTCAATCGCACCTGGAGCCATAAGAAAGCACTTATGTGCAATCTTGCAACAGATCTCTTTCTTCATAAGAAACTGGTAACAACAGAAGCAAAGGCAAAAGAACTCCGTCCATTCGCTGAGTCATTGATTACTCGCGCACGCATTGCACTTCGCAATGAACAAAACGGAAACTTGCCATCCGCACGCCCAAATAAGGCAGGCGAAGTTGCAACAGTTACAAAAGATTTTGTGCAACGCCGTCAAGTTGGCCGTTTCATTCGCAATAAAGCAGTTCTTCAAGAATTGTTTGATACAATTGCTCCGGCAGTAGCAACCCGTGACGGTGGATATACACGCATCATTAAGCTAACACCACGTCGTGGAGATGCCGCACGTACAGCTATCATTGAATTGGTTGATTTTTCAGCAGCTCAAGATGGTGTTGTTCGTCGCAAAAAGAAAGCTGCTGCTGCTCCTAAAGTAAAGTCTTCAGCACCGGTAGAAGCAGTTGCACCAGTAGCTGCTCCAATCGTTGAAGAAGTTGCTCCTGAAGTGGAAGAAGTAATCGAAGAAACAGTTGAAACTCCGGTTGAAGCTGTTGATATGCAAGCCGATACTGCTGAAACACCTGTTGAAGATGCTCCTGCAAGCGATGATGCACCCGCAGAATCCTCAGAAGCTTCTGCAGATGGTGGCGATGCCTCAGCTGAATAATGTAAATACATTGAATCTTTAAAGGCAACTGTTTTAGTTGCCTTTTTTTTTAGGTAATGGTCAATGCATGTGATGATTTCATGCGGTGATATCAATGGCATCGCAACAGATATTTTCTTTCGAACATTCACGAAGCATGTCTTTCCCGATATGCAATTCAGTATTGCAATCAATGAGGACACTGCAAGAGAAGTATGCGAAAAATGGAATGTCAAGTATGCCGATCAATGCATGCACTTTGAATCATTCAGCATTAATGTTCTCCCATGCAAGCAATATGCTGAGTATCATCCCGGATCTTCACTATCAGATGCTTCAAAACTCGCGATTGAATCATTGGATGTCTCTCTGAATGCAGTAAAGAATGGACATGCAGATGCATTATTGACCCTTCCTATCGCAAAAGATGCACTGAATGCCGAGGGATGGAAATACAGTGGTCAAACAGATTGGCTCAAACATGAGTTTAAGGGTTCGAATCCAATTATGATTCTGTTTCATGGAGAAATGAGAGTTGCACTTGCTTCTGTACACATTCCACTGAAAAAAGTATCGCATTCCCTCACTATTGATTCATTGACTGACATCATTCATGGCGTGAATCAATCCATGAAGATTGATTTCAATATTGAGTGTCCGCGAATTGCTGTATTGGGACTTAATCCTCATGCCGGTGAACATGGTTTGCTTGGTGATGAAGAACAAGATATTATTATTCCAGCGATTGAGTCTGCAAAGTCTAATAAGATAGAGTGCTTCGGACCTTTCCCTGCGGATGGTTTTTTCTCCCGACCAAGTTGGAAAAATTATGATGCAATCATTGCACAGTATCATGATCAAGGATTGATTCCATTGAAGTTGCATGCGCAAGGACATGGAGTAAATTTCACTGCAAATCTTCCCATAATTCGCGTATCTCCCGATCATGGAACTGCTTATGATATTGCAGGTACGGATTTGGTGGAAGAGCATAGCATGATTTCAGCAATAGATGCAATTCGAACAATTCTAAATAATAGAAAAAGTAGATGAGAGTAGAGATGCAAGATTATCATATACATATGGATCAACAAGATCCACTGTCATCACAAAGAAATGCATTCTATATTCCTGAACATGAAGGGAAAGATGCTTTATATTTTTGTGGAAATTCGCTTGGACTTCAACCAAGAGGCGTCATGGCATTATTGGAACAAGAAGTCATGGACTGGCGCAAATACGGGGTTGAAGGACATTTTCACGCGAAAAATCCATGGTTTTCTTATCACTCAATTGTCACTGAATCACTCTCTAGAATAGTTGGAGCAAATCCAAGTGAAGTTGTTGCAATGCAGACACTCACGGCGAATCTGCATTTGGCGATGGTGTCATTTTATAGGCCGACAAAAGATCGATATAAAATTGTGATGGAAGCCGGTGCATTTCCATCGGATCAATATGCGATCGAATCACAAGTGAGATTTCATGGATTTGAACCTGATGATGCGATCATTGAGATAACACCTCGTCACGGGGAACATATCATTCATCATGAAGATATTATTGATACGATTGAACGGAATGCTGATTCAATTGCTCTTGTCATGTTTAGCGGTGTGCAGTATTTGTCGGGTCAGCGTTTTCGGATGAAAGATATCACGGAAGCGGTTCATACAGCAGGTGCAATGTGTGGCTTTGATTTAGCGCATGCGATAGGAAATGTTGAATTGCAATTGCATGATTGGAATATAGATTTTGCAGTGTGGTGCTCATACAAATATCTGAACTCAGGTCCGGGTGGTATCGGCGGACTCTTCATTCATGATAGACATGCACAAAATCCCGATCTTCCTCGCTTTGCGGGATGGTGGGGCCATGATGAGCAAACACGATTTTTGATGAAGAAAGGATTCATTCCATCACATGGAGCAAGCGGATGGCAACTCAGCAATGCCCAGGTATTTCAGATTGCAAGTTTGCGTGCTTCCTTGGATATTTTTGATGGAGTGAAACTTGAAGAATTATTCTCAAAGAGAGATGCATTGACAGCATATGCGGAGCAATTATTATTGCAATTGAAAGAAGATATGCCTCATATTCCCTTGGAGATCATCACACCGAAGAATAAGGATGAAAGAGGGGCTCAATTGTCATTGTTATTTCATGAACATGGAAAAGCACTGATTGACAAATTGCTTGCCGATGGAATCATCGTGGATTGGAGAGAGCCAAATATCATTCGTTTAGCTCCTACTCCACTGTATAATACTTTCAGGGATATTCATGAATTTGCTAATCGCTTTGGCAAGCATTGCATTGATTTATTCGGTGAGCAATAATCGATCGGATAATTTTGTGATATCACCTGCTCCAAGCGTGATGACAAGATCGCCATTATGCATGATGCTCCTGACTTTTGCATCCACATCTGAAAGATTCGGAATATAATGCACATGTCGATGTCCGGAGTTCTTTGCCGCTTGTGCAATCAATTCCCCGGAAATCCCTTCGATTTTCTCTTCTCTTGCAGGATAGACATCCGTAATGAATACTATGTCTGCATCATCAAATGATAGACCAAAATCTTTGTAAAAATCACGAGTGCGTGTATAAGTGTGAGGTTGAAAGACAGCAACGATTCTTCTTTCTTTCCAGCCTGATCTAGCGCCTGATAATGCACTTTTTAATTCCGTGGGATGATGCGCATAATCATCCACGATCAGAATATCGTCCAGCATTCCTTTAATTTCAAAGCGACGATAGACGCCTCCGAATTCCTTCAATGCTTCGGCGATTGTTTCGAATGGAATGCCAAGATGAAGTCCCACCGTAATTGCAGCAAGTGCATTCTTCACATTATATTCACCG
>DBCJ01000062.1 GCA_002293005.1 Ignavibacteria bacterium UBA961
GTAGTGAAAGATTTCCAATTCAATACATAGTTGATTTGTTCTTGCGTTTCGGGTGATTCGGAATCAATCTCAAATGCACTTTGCATCCTTAGCTCATTCATCTGTTTTAGTGCTTGATCACCTGTAATACCGTAAAATTCTGAAAGGAAGCAGGCAATGACAAGTCCGGTTCTACCGAGTCCTTTTGCACAGCTGATATACATTGGCCTCTGAGATGCGATATTATCTTGGATTGAGTCAAGGATTTCTCGCAATAATGCATCTTCCGGCACAGAAAAATCTTGAATTGAATACTGCAAGATGGATATATCCGGATGCGATTCAAGACATGATGATTTTACCTCATCAGTGTTCAGATCTTCTCTCAATGTGATGAAATCTCTGATTTGCAATCTCAATACATCTGATAATTGACCATTCCGGACTGAGTTTACCCAAGGACAAGCTCCGGCATAGAGCAAGCCGGGGATTACCTCATAAAATTTGGAAGAATCTAACTTCAAGATTGACATCGGAGTATGCATAAAATCAGGGGTAAAAATAGTAATTTTGCCTCCATGTTTTTACGCCTATGCCATTATATCTCAATCCTTTTCTTGGTTTTATCCACATCGCAAACAATCCATGCGGAAGAGGAGAGCAATTCACCATTGCCGGTCGTGGCTTATGGGAAAATTGTGCGTTTCACAAAATTCCCATCCATGCATGTTCAAAGTCGGACAATTGATGTTTTACTACCGAATGGATATACTCCGAAAAAAAACTATCCAGTTATATACATGCATGATGGACAAATGCTTTTTGATGATACCCGTACATGGAATCATCAAGAATGGGGTGTGGATGAAGCATTACTGGAATATACTGATTCACTCCAACCATGCATTATTGTCGCAATTTCGAATGCAGATACATTGAGAAGAGCTGAATATTTCCCTGAAAAAGCACTGAAGCATATTCCAGAAGAAACTCGCAAGGAGTTTATTGATTCTGAATTATATGGGAAAGCTCTTGGTGATGAATATCTATTATTTCTTGTCCAAGAACTCAAGCCTTTCATTGAAAGAATGTTTTCCGCCTATTCTTCTCCTCAACATAATTTTCTCATGGGTTCTAGCATGGGTGGATTAATCTCACTCTATGCTTTATGCGAATATCCGGATCAATTTGGTGGCATTGCCGGACTCTCCACTCATTGGCCTGGTTCATTGATTGTTAAAGATTCAGCAATCCCTGATGCAATTATTGAATATTTAACCACAAAATTACCTATTCATATTGGGAAGAAACGAATCTATCTCGATCATGGAACGCTTGGTTTGGATTCACTCTATATGCCTTATCAAGAGAGAATGAATGCGCTTTGCAAATCTGCAGGTTATGATGAATCTCAGTATCAATTCCATTTCGAAGAAGATGCCGATCATAATGAAGAAGCCTGGCGAAACAGATTGCATATTCCACTGCAATTTCTCCTAAAAAAATCTCAATTAGCAGATTAAATTCACAATACATACTACAAAATGCATATACTCATCATCGGTGGCAGACAATTTCTCGGAAGAGCAATCATTGACAGCGCTCTTGCAAAAGGACATATCATCACAATCTTCAATAGAGGAAAAACCAATCCTGATTTTCTGCCAGAACATGTGAATATCATCATTGGAGATAGATCAACGGATCTGCATTTGCTTGATGAATTACAATTTGATTGCGTGATTGACACTTGTGGCTATATCCCCAAAATTGTAGAGCAATCAGCCGTATATTTTGCAGGGGAAGTACAATCTTATTGTTTTATCTCAACACTTTCCGTGTATTCTGATTTGTCTGTGTCAAATGATGAAGCGGGCGTCCGTGCACAATGTTCGCCTGATGAAGACACTGTCACGGGAGAGAATTATGGTGCGATGAAAGCATTGTGTGAAGACATCATCATGAGTCATTTTAGTGATAAAGCCCTTGTTTTGAGACCTGGCTTGATTGTCGGACCGCATGATCCAACGGACAGATTCACTTATTGGCCCGTGCGATGTGGGATGAAACATAGTTTGAATGGGATCATGCTTGCACCCGGTAATCCCAATACCAATGCCTGGGAATTCATAGATGTACGAGATTTGGCTGATTTTACAGTAATGGCATTGGAAAAAGAATTGAATGGACCATATAATCTGACAGGTCCAAGACGATTTGTGGAAGACATCTTAACTGAATCCATGGCATGCTATGATCACACCCTTGAGATTCGATGGGTTTCAGATGAAGAATTGCTCAGCAAAGGAGCTATTCCTTGGAATGATCTGCCACTGTGGATCCCGGAGACCATACCAAGTTTGAAAGGATTCCATGATACCAATTGCACGAGAGCTGTCGAAGCCGGATTATTGATTAGGCCTCTTGCGGAAACAATTACAGATACTCTTGAGTGGATTTATCAAAATCCTGATAGATTGCCCCTAAAAACAGGACCTAATGAAGAAGAAGAAGCACGGCTTTTGGGATTATGATCACTCTTTTTTCTTGAAGGTCATTGAAGCTGAGTTAATGCAATATCTAAGTCCGGTGGGTTTCGGGCCATCATCAAAAACATGTCCAAGATGAGCATCACATTGAGAACATAGCACTTCATATGTTGTGAATGCATATCGTTTGTCTTCAATTTCCGTCACAGCTTTTGTCTCAGCAGGTTGATAGAATGAAGGCCAACCGGTGCCAGAGTCGAATTTGGTTTCCGATGAGAAAAGCAATTGATTGCATGCTTTACAATGATATTCACCTGGTTCGGAATTATATAGCAATTCACCAGTGAATGGCACTTCCGTTCCCTTCTTGCGAATGATGCAATAATCTTCATAGGATAATTCTTCTTTCCAAGCGGAATCACTTTTCTTGATTTTAATGGTTTGTTCAGCATTCTTGGGAACTTTGACTTTATCCTGAGCATTGCATCCAATGATCATGAATTGAAATATCAATATCAACATGAATTGTTTCATGAGTTTCACTTAAGGGTTTTACATGAAAAGCAAAGACAGCGAAATACAAAATAAAGTTCCGAAAATCTCATCGGAATTACAATTTGACCAACTCACATGGTCATGTCCGGAACACATTTTCACCTTCAAATCCACGAAAGAACTCACTCCCTTGAAAGGTATTGTTGGACAAGATCGTGCAATCGAGGCAATAACGCTTGGAGCTGAATTACACTCATATGGATACAATGTATTTGTTTCAGGAGTAAGCGGCACCGGAAGACTAACTACGGTAAAACATATTCTTGACCAAGTCAGTGTTACAAAACCCATACTCTTTGACTAT
>DBCJ01000107.1:0-2519 GCA_002293005.1 Ignavibacteria bacterium UBA961
CTGCTTTTCATCATCATATTTTTTGGTGCAAAGAAGATTCCTGAATTGATGCGTGGTCTTGGTAGCGGAATTCGCGAATTCAAGAATGCAGCTAATCCCAATGAAGACAAAGAGTCAAAGAATGATGCCCCAAAAGGCGAATGATTCTTGGATATTTCTATTATCATGAAGTTCTATGTTTGATATCGGTGGTGCTGAATTCCTGCTCATCGGCCTTGCAATATTGATGTTGTTTGGTCCAAAAAAGATTCCCGAAATCATGCAAGCGATCGGGAAAGGGATACGGTATTTTCGTCAGGCGCAGGAAGACATCAAAACTCAAATCCGTGATATCTCCACTGAAGTGGAGAAGCAGACCAACTTAAGTGCCACAATAACACAAACCACTGAGCAGGGTACTGAAAGCAGGGTGGAAGTAACTGCAGACATGACTGAGACCATCACCATCAAGCCTGCTGAGGGTTCTGTGGCGCTACATCAGAAGAATGAATCCGATCAACAATGGAATGATACCGAAGAACGATCATGAGAACTCTGATCATTCATATAATCTTCTTGGCATTTTGCTTCGGCATCGGTAATGCACAAGATTCCCTGCAAAAGAATCAACCCATCATCCCTCAAAAATCCCCGGCCATGGCCATTGCTTATACTGCACTCTTCCCCGGACTTGGACAAATATATGTTGAGTCTTATTGGAAAGCACCAATAGCAGCCGGCGCCGCTCTCTTTTTTGCATATCAGATTTCATCATATCATAGCACATTTACCGAAAAATCGAATCTATATGATGATTTGATTTCACAAGGTTTCATGCGTACTGACCCAAGAGTTCAACTTGCGATACGCGAAAAGGAATTCTACAATAATGCTCGTGACATCAATGGTCTTTGGCTATTGGGTATATATGGAATTGCCGCGGTAGATGCATATGTGGGAGCGCATATGTTGGAGTTTGATGTTAGCGACAATCTCAGCTTCAATATTCTTCCCGATCTAATCAATCAATCAGGAAGAATTCATGTTTCTTATTCATTTTAGTCAATGTTGATTGACGGTAAAACCAAGAATCAGGACTATTTACACATTCTCATACTTGGTATATTTGCATGACTTTATACAGCATACAGAATACACACATATCCTTGTCTTTTCATGGAAACTAAAAGTACTCTCTTTCTCTTCGTATTGGTTATTGCCTTTGGCGTTTTCATAAAAAATGCCGGTCGATTGGTACGCTATTTGTCTTTTGGAAAGTCCGAAAACAGAGTTAATTCCCTCTTTGCGAGAATACATCAGACATTGCTTGTGGGTTTTGCTCAAACGAAGATTCTTCGTGACAAAGTGGCCGGTCCGATACATGCCGGAATTTTTTGGGGATTTTTGATACTTCTCTTTTCGGCCGCTGAAGGCGTTATTGAAGGACTCAATCCTGCATGGTCATTCAACTTTTTGGGTCCAATCTATTCAGGAATCACAATCCTCACGGATATTTTCTGTTTGATGATCATTCTTGGAACAGCACTTTCGCTTTGGAGACGCTATGTGACCAAAGTGAAGCGATTGCAAGTTGAGCATGAAAAAGTTGAAGCGGGCATGATTCTACTTACGATATTCTCAATTGTCACTTCCCTTCTTTTGCAAAACACAGCTCGAGTTGGAATGGGTGAAGACTTTTCCTGGGCAGTGCGTCCAGTGGCAAGTTCACTCGCAACAATCTTGCCGCTTGGTCATGTGAGTTTTGAGATTTTCTGGTGGCTTCATATGCTACTGATTTTCTCATTCACGAATTATCTTCCATTCAGCAAGCATTTGCATGTACTCACATCAATTCCGAATGTGTTTTTCAGCAATCTCGGACCTGTGAATCAATTGGAAAAAATTGATTTTGAGAATGAATCACTCGTCAGATATGGCGTGAATGATATCGAAGATTTTACATGGAAGACATTTCTTGACAGTTATACATGTACGCATTGTGGTCGTTGCACAAGCGTTTGTCCGGCCAATCAAACAGGCAAGGTATTGGATCCACGAATGGTGATCATCGGCATACATGATCGCGTGATCGATAAAGCGCCATTGATTGACAAAATCACGGATTATCGCAAGAATGCATCTCGAGAAGAAATCAGAAATGCGGCGGACGGAATTCTCTCCGGTAAAAATTCAGGTGAATTTGATACAAAAGAGCGTGAACTTTTCACTATTCTGCTTAATGAAGAAGAACAAACTACTTGGAATAAAAAACTCATCGGAGATTATGTCAGTCCAGATGCACTTTGGGCTTGCACGACATGCGGTGCATGTATGGAAGAATGTCCGGTCAATATCGAACATGTTCCTGCAATCGTCGGCATGCGTCGCTCAATGGTGATGATGGAATCTTCCTTCAATGAAGAAAGTGCATTGCTTCCGGATATCTATGGAAACATGGAAACGAATTCTGTTCCTTGGGGTGGATTCAGCGAGCAAGACAGAGCATTATGGGCAGAAGGAATGGATATCAAAACCGTTGC
>DBCJ01000107.1:2597-6150 GCA_002293005.1 Ignavibacteria bacterium UBA961
AAGGCATTTGCCGAACTCATGCAATTGTCACATATCAATTTCCGCATACTGGGAACCGAAGAGCGATGCACAGGAGATCCGGCGCGTAGATCAGGAAATGAGTATTTGGCGACGATGCTCACGACGATGAATGTTGAAACGATGAATGCTTATAATGTAAAGACAATTGTCACAACATGTCCTCATTGTTTCAATACACTCAAAAATGATTATCCTCAATTTGGTGGTCATTATGAAGTGATGCACCATACGCAGTATATCAAGGATTTGATTGAATCCGGCATGCTTTCAATTGATGCAGACAAAGCTTCACTCAGCAAGAATGCAATTGCTTATCACGATTCTTGTTATCTCGGTAGATATAATGAAGAATACGAAGCACCTCGCGCGCTCTTGGAAAATGTACCCGGACTTTCCATCCTCGAACCTGCCAGATCAAAAGATCGTGGTTTATGCTGTGGAGCCGGTGGCGGTAGAATGTTCATGGAAGAAATGGTTGGTGATCGTGTGAATATCACACGCACGAATGAATTGCTTGAAACAGGTGCTTCGACCATCGCAGTGAATTGTCCATTCTGTTCCACAATGATCACAGATGGCGTAAAAGCGGCAGATCGTGTGGACCAAGTACAAGTGAAGGATATTTCGGAGATTCTGCTTGAATCAGTCAAAAGACATTGATGAATCATATCGGCAGAGAGAAGTCTTTGCCGATATCATACAATTTCGTCGTTCGAATAGAGCATTCGATCAAAATATTGAAGTGCCAGATGATGTGATTCATCAAGCCCTCGAACATGCAATGCTATCGCCGAATAGTAGCAATATGCAATTATGGGAATTTCAGTGGATTGCTTCAAAGGATATGCTGGATGCATTCATTCCATTATGTCTTGATCAGCAAGCCGCGAAGACTGCAAAGCATTTGGTGGTCTTTGTAACAAGACAAGATCTTTGGAAGCAAAGAGCTGAATGGAATGTCCAACAGATTGAGTCAGCCATACAAGGTGAAGCAAATACATTCCAAAAAGCCGGATTGAATTATTATCGCAAGCTCATGCCCATCATGTATATGCGTGATCCATTTGGACTAATGGGAATATTCAGAAAAGCATTGAGTTTTTTCATGGGTCTGAAAGGTCCATTCTTCAGAGCGGGTGGCGCTGCACAACAACGCATAACAGTGCATAAATCATGTGCCCTAGCCGCTCAAACATTCATGCTTTCGATTGCATCTGCAGGTTTTCATACTTGTCCAATGGAAGGCTTCGATGAAAAGCGTGTCAAGAAAATTCTCGGATTGCCGCGAAGAGCTGAAATCAATATGATCATCGCTGTCGGGAAAGGTACCGAAAAAGGCATTTGGGGACCACGATTCAGAGTGCCCTATGATGAAGTGATGAGGAAGCGATAATCCAAGCGATATTGCATGATGTTTCTTCTTAATTTTGGGAAGCAATGGTATAAAGGGATTTAATCGGAATTAATGTATTTCTTCTATAGAGGTTGAAAATGAAACTTTTGTTGACAATCTGTTTGGTGATGACCGGATTTATGTCTTCATGTACAAAGTTGATCAAGAATGAAAACGCGATAATCGAACATGAATCAGAAAGCATGTCGGCTAAAGTCAATCCAGACAAAATAGCAGGAAAAGGAATTAGTATAGTTTCAATTGCAGATTTACAGGGACTATGGGTTGGCTATTTCAACGCCAAGGAAGAATTATCAACAAAAAAATTAGTTGACAAAGGAAAGACTGCTTGGCACAAAGAACAAAAAATTACTGTTGTCATTGATTCAGTTAAAGGAAATACATTAACTGGATATAGCATAATTGCAGGAATAACAAAAAATATTGTGGGAACATTACAAGAGGATAATAAAGACATAGTCTTGCAGTTATCAGAAAAAGGGAAAGATTCAGATAAAGGGACATTCAATATTACAATCAGAAAAAACGACTCCATTTTACAAGGTGACTGGACAGCTGATAATAATATTGATATACCTACAAGAATTTGCAGATTTACAAAAAAGACTTTTTCATATAATCCCAATATTGATTTTATACGATTGGAAGGAATAAAAGAGGATGAAATGACTAAGTCAAATGTTGTATATCCCACAGAATATAATGAATGGTATGGAGCGGTTGAGTCAAATTACGATATTGTATATACCGTGAATCCATCCTCTACTCTACTCAACGAATCAGATGTGGAAGGTTTAACGAGATCAGAACTCATGCTTTTGCGAAACACGGTATTTGCTCGACATGGTTATGCATTCAAGAAAAGACCTTTAAGAATCTATTTCGAACAACAACCTTGGTATGTACCAGTCAGCTCCAACCCCAAAGCCGGCTTGACCACAATCGAAAATCAAAATATTGAACTCATAGTTCGTTATGAAAAAAACTTTGGTCAATATGATGCAGAGTATGGAAGATAAAGCTACTGATTGTGATAGAAATTCTAAAGCACAGTTTACATCAGCAAAAAACATGCTGATACTTTTAGGAAGAGTAACACTATTGTTTACTTTTCTCTACCTCTCTTTCTTGATGCTTGCAATTACATTTCAGTATATCCCAATGGATTTGCAAGTTGCCTTTTTGGCAACTAAACAACATGTAATCCAATTTCAATACTATCAGATAGCATTTTTCTCTCATGTATATAGTAGCATATTCATTTTAATATTGGGTTCAACTCAGTTTATCGAGAGCATAAGAAGAAAGTATCCGTTGTTTCATCGCTATTTTGGTCTTACTTATGTAATGGGTATACTTTGTATTTCTGCACCATCTGGATTTGTGATGGGAATTCATGGTAATGGTGGATACATAGCTCAATCATCTTTTTGCATCCTATCAATTTTATGGTTCTATTATACACTACAATCTTTTCTAGAAATACAAAAAAGGAATATCATCAAGCATAGAAACTATATGATTCTCAGCTATGCATTAACATTATCAGCTTTGACACTTCGATTACACAAATACATACTTGCAAATACAACCGATGTACATAGGTTAGACATCTATAGAATAGTTTCCTGGAGTGGATGGGTTATAAATCTTGTGATTGCTTATGCATTTATTAATCGCAATACCTTAAACAAGGTTATTTCTCAAAGGGCGGAGTGAACATCTCATATTCTGTATTCATCGGTAATGAAGCTATCAATTTCTCCCCTTCTGTTGTCGTGATGAATGTTTGAGCACCTGAATCCAAAACCTGTTGCAATACCCTTGCGGTTCTTTTTCCATCGAGTTCACTGAAAATATCATCAAAAAGCAATACAGGCGTTTCATCTCTCACATCTCTCAGATAGGTAAACTCCGCCCATTTAATACTGATCAGCAATGATTTATGCTGTCCTTGTGAAGCAGTCTCACGAGCTCTTCCACCATTGATTGATATCTCGAGATCATCCTTCTGCGGTCCGAATAATGTAGTTCCTCTTCTCACTTCTTCTTCTTTCAATGATCGATATGCGAGCATATATGATTCACTGAAATCTTCTTTGGTGATTAATGTTCTAC
>DBCJ01000025.1 GCA_002293005.1 Ignavibacteria bacterium UBA961
AATCGGGAATCGTTGTTTGATTGGGATGGGTGCAATTGTGCTTGACAATGCAGTGATTGAAGATGAGGCAATTGTAGCCGCCGGTTCTGTTGTCAAACCCGGAATGATTGTTCCATCAGGCATGATGGTGGGAGGCATTCCTGCCAAAATCATCCGAGAAGTCAGATCCGATGAGAAAAAAGGGTTCATTGAAAGTGCCGAACATTATCGCGAGATTTCGGAAAGCTATCGCGAAGAATATGGACAATCATGAGGGTTCGACAAATCCTACTTTCTTATAGACTTTTCTTAATGTTTTGAATGCTTGTCTGCGCGCCTTTTCCGCACCGACCTTTAATAATGCAGACAATTCATCGGGATTTGAGCGTATTTCTTCGAATCGATTTCGAATAGGGGAAATAAGCTCAGCCACGGCTTCAGCAACCGCTTCCTTGAATGGGGCATAACCTCGACCATTGAATTCATCTGTTATTTCCTGCATGGATTTTCCTGTGGAAATATGATAGAGCGACATCAAATTTGAAATGCCTGGTCTTTGCTCTGTATCATAGATGATATCCGTACCGGAATCCGTTACTGCTCTTTTGATTTTATTTTTGATCACTGCATCTGCATCATGCAAAAAGATGCAGGAATTTTGATTGGGGTCTGATTTCGACATCTTCTTGCGTGGTTCCTGCAAACTCATGATGCGAGCTCCTTCCTTGGGAATGAAGGGGTCCGGAACAGCAAAAGTGGGGGAATACAAATGATTGAATCGTTCAGCCAAATTTCTTGTCAATTCAATATGCTGTTTTTGATCTTCGCCAACCGGTACTAGATCTGCTTGATAGAGCAGAATATCGGCGGCCATCAAAACGGGATAAGAGAATAATCCGACATTCACATTTTCACTATGCTGTTGGGATTTATCCTTGAATTGCGTCATGCGTTGGGCTTCCCCAAAGCCGGTGAAACAATTCAACACCCAAGCAAGTTGAGCATGCTCCGGCACATGAGATTGAATGAACAGCGTTGATTGCTCGGTATTGATTCCGCAGGCGGCATACATCGCAACGACATCCACGGAGCGTCTGCGAAGATCGGCCGGAACTTGTCTTGTGGTGATGGCATGCATGTCGGCAACCATGAAATAGCAGTCATAATCATCTTGCAATTGCACCCAATTCTTAATGGCACCAGCATAATGTCCGATAGTAAGATCACCACTGGCTTGGATGCCACTCAAAATGATTTTCTTTGATGTATTCTCTGTATTCATGACTGTTTCACCGAAAATGATTCGCAAATATAGCCTTTCGAGTCAATTTTCTCCATGTTTCACCTTCGCTTTTCTATAAAGTGGAATGAAAATTGCACAAGTACGACATATGAGTATAACAACATTTCATGCAGTCGCAGATTCACCGATCCAAAGCTATTGGGAATATACAGCATTTACGGAAGTGGATATTTGCATTGTCGGTGCCGGCATCATTGGTCTGTCAACCGCATTGGAATGCAGAGAAAAATTTCCTTCTGCAAACATAACGATAGTGGAACAGGCGCCGCATGGACATGGCGCAACGACAAGAAATGCAGGTTTTGCATGTTTCGGAAGTGCAACCGAGTTATTACATGATGTAGATGCATTTGGTCATAATCACGCTTTTGAAATTGCCAATGAACGATATCTTGGATTGCAGAAGCTCTTGCAAAGATGTTCGCCTGAGTCCATCAAATATGAACATTTGGGTGGAGCGGAATTAATTCGAGCGAGTGAATTGCATATGCTCGATAGACTTTCAGAGATGAATGCACTTGCGAAAGAAATCACCGGTGATTCTGAGACTTATGTTTTGCTAAGTAAGGAAGAGCAAGAATCTCTTGGCTTTTCGACAGCCGTGAAAGCAGTGATCATGAATAAGCATGAAGGTCAATTGCATAGCGGACATCTTCATGCCACGCTAGAGCGTTTGGCTCGTGAAGCAGATATTCGCATTGAGTTTGGAAGCAAAGTGATGTCCATACAAGATGATCATCAGGCAATTGCCATGATTTCTTGTCCGATTGGTGATTATGTATTGAAGGCAAAAGCAATCATCTTGGCAAATAATGCGAGCATTCCTCTTTTGGCTTCGGAATTTCCGATAAAGCCGGGAAGAGGACAAGTGATTGTAACATCACCGATAGAAGATTTGTCATTCCAAGGTGCCTATCACATTGAAGAAGGATTCTACTATTTCAGATCGCTTGGTAATCGCATTTTGCTTGGAGGTGGCAGGAATCTGGATTTTCAGACAGAAGAAACCTATGAATTCGGACATACCGATCTTGTGATGAATGCACTTGAAACATTATTGAGAGATATAATCATTCCCGGAAAGGAATATGCGATTGACTATGCATGGTCCGGATTGATGGGATTCACGCCGAATAAAAAACCAATTGTTTCCAATGTGTCTGATCATGTGTATTGTGCATTTGGATGCAATGGAATGGGCGTGGCACTTGGATCTCGCATAGCGCAGTCAATCACTCAACTCATTACGGTTTGATGGATGAATACCGTATTTGTCGCATATCTCATATTGATTTCACTTGGCATAGTTTGGAGATTCATCCCTGGTGTTCCATCGCCAATTATCATGCGAAATGCAATCAGTTCATTGGTGATTCAAATTTTGCTTCCATTGCTCACAATATCAGTGATAGCAAAAGCCCCAATGACAGATGCAATTTGGCAGATTCCCTTTACGGCGATAGCCGTGACAATTGGATGTCTGCTCACTGCATGGCTTGTATATGCGGGTTTGAGAAAAACCTTGCTGAACAATATGAGCGATGCAACAATGGGAAGTTTGATCATTGGATCAACTTGGTGTAATGCGACATATTTGGGCTTGCCCATCATCACCGGAATTTTTGGTGAGGAAATGTCATTCATTCCTGTGCTCTATGATGTATTGGCACTCACTCCATTACTATGGACTCTAGGCGTTTTCATTGCAGGATATTTTCGAGGAGATGAACAATCGCATGGTGAAAGGATGCGAGAATCTTGGCTGAAAATACTGCGACTACCACCGATTTATGCAGTGATTATTGGTTTGGCATTAAAATTTTCATCTGTGCAAATTCCTGATATACTTCTTCATGTTTCGGAAATTGTCGGAAAGGCAGTGCCTCCCATCATGATGATTTCCGTGGGAATGGCATTGACATTGCCGAAATGGAAATCGTTGCTGATTCTCATTCCGGGAAGCATCATTCGACTATTCATTGGTCCTGCTTTGGCTTCACTGTGCATAGTGTTTTTTGGTATGCACAACACTATTGGTGAAGCATTGATCATAGAGTCAGGCATGCCAACTATGGTTCTGACATTGGCTTTGATAGACATGTATGATTTGGATGCTGAGATTCTATCGCATCTGATTGCATTCACCACGATTAGTTCATTCATCACATTGCAGTTTCACTTGCTTTCATGAAAAAAACACTTTTGATATTCATGGCTTTCATCGGTTTGACCGCCGGTGCAATCGCATTTAAATTCTCCGATCAGGAATTGTTTCAGAGAATCACGAATGCGATGGACTTATTTGGTTCGGTATTCCGTGAGGTGACCTTACATTATGTTGACCCCGTGGACCCCATGAAATTCGTGAATGATGGAACCAAAGCAATGCTTTCATCGCTCGATCCATACTCAGAGATATTGGATGATAGCGGGGAAGATGATATGGAATTGCTATCTACAAATTCCTATACGGGATTTGGCATGATCATCGGAATCATTGATGACATGCAAACTGTCATCGACATTTATCCGGGATATTCTGCGGAAAAGAATGGACTAAAACCGGGCGATAGAATCTGTTATGTGGATACCACCTTTGTTCTCTATGACACAACCAATCTCATTAGATCATATAGTCGGGGCACCGTA
Source organism: Ignavibacteria bacterium UBA961 (assembly GCA_002293005.1). GTDB lineage: Bacteria > Bacteroidota > Ignavibacteria > Kapaibacteriales > UBA961 > UBA961. The sequence goes on from DBCJ01000025.1 coordinate 3,932, forward strand.
GGTGGTAAGGTTGCCATGAAGATTCTTCGATCCGGAAAATCTGATACCATTCATGCAGTGCTCACCAGAGAAATCATTCGCGTGAAATCACTTGGTTTATCCGGGATGGTGAATGACAGCATCGGTTATATCAAAATTGAAAGATTCTCCGCCAGCACAAAAGATGAAATGAAAAGAGCATTGGCACAATTCAGAAGGGAGTATCCAAAATTTGCCGGTCTCATGCTAGATTTGCGTGGGAATCCAGGCGGATTATTGGAGTCTGCAGTTGATGTATGCGATTTTTTCGTGCCGATGAAATCCACAATTGTAATGACAAGAGGCAGAGATGCCGAGCAAGAGCGAACCTATCTTTCGCAGTTTCAACCGCAAGAACCGAATATCCCGCTCGCGGTATTAATCGATGGAGAAAGTGCAAGTGCAAGTGAAGTTGTTGCCGGAGCCATCCAGGATTTGGATCGTGGTGTCATACTTGGATCGCGTTCTTTCGGAAAAGGCTTGGTGCAAACAGTGATGTCTCTACCATCAAACAAGTCATTGAAATTGACAACCGCAAGATATTATACACCCTCGGGTAGATGCATTCAGAAATTGCCTACATATAATGAAGATGTCAAGATTGAAGGCAAAGAAGTGGAATTCAAAACTGCGAATGGTCGTCCCGTGACCTCAAGACATGGAATCGATCCAGACACAATGCTAAGCGAATATTCCAATGCACAAATGCTCAATGTACTTGAAGAAGAACAATTGCTCTTCCGATTTGTAAATGAATACTGTGCAAATATTGACACACTGTCCAAAGACTGGAAAGCCGGAGACAAAGAATTCAAGAAATTACAGGCATGGCTTCTCAAACAAGATGATTTCAGTATTCCTGAACCATATGCACTTTTGGAGAATTCTGATATTATTGCCCATAGAAATGGATATTCAATTGGTTTTTCAAATTCGGTGAAAAAGGTATTGAAAGGTGCAAAAAAGGACTTCTTGAAGGGATTGTCAGTATATCGTCCCGAGATTTTACGAAAATTGACAATACTCATGCAATCCAGATATAGAACATCCAAAGAAATGACATCGCTATTATTCACTTATGACCAATTAATAGTGAAATCTGCCATGATATTATCCGGTAAACCATATCGAGAACTATTGTCACCACAATGATATTGAATGTAAATACATAAACTTTTCACTTACTCTCAATTTTGGCAAGTAGTTTGCTTTAGATATATACAAAAGTTATTTATACGGGTTTATTCATGAAAAAACTAGCTTACTTTTTTCTCTTTATCCTCTGTTTTGGGCAAAGCTTTGATTTGCGTGGACAATTCATTGCTGATAGATTTACCAATCGACCTCTTACCTTGATGAATGATGCAACTTCTGTTGGTTGGAATCCTGCCGTACTTGGCATGACCGGCAAAACAGATGTTGTTCTTGTTGTTCCTTATGACAGATCATGGCAAAACACAAGATTGATCGGAGCATTTGCCTCTTCGCAAGGTGTGGGTTTGGGATATACTTCAGTGAGACATGAAAGACTTCCCGACTTATCATATGTCCCATTTAGTTTTTATGGCGGTGTCGGATCCAAGATTCCTGGATATAATGTCTGGGCCGGAGCATCATTCAGATATTCAGAATTTGGCGGACGAACAGTTCGCTATAGCGGATCTTTGATTTATAATCCATATGATAAATTATACCTCTCAGCCGGTATGTCTAATTTGTATTCTGTTGATACAAGAGACATGGTATATCAAGCTTCTGCAACATATTCGCTTCTCGACTGGCTAACCATGCATGGTAGATTGCAATATTGTGCAGAAAATCCAATTTTTTGGGGTGAAAAATACTCCTCAGAATTTGGTATTGTCGCGGCAATCAACAAAAAGAGAATCATTTCCTCTTTCTCTGTTAATCCAGTGGCTAGAGAAGCAAGATTCGGACTCGAAGTTGCATTTGATGTATTCTCAATCGGTGTCTTAAGCGAAGGCTCAACACTGAATACACCTAGCGGCAGATTCAATGGTGGAAATATTCTCCTGAGAGTGAATCACGATTCAATATATGCCAATGAACATTATCGTTGTGTAAAAGATGATTGTAAGTCCGAACAATGTGAAGTCATTGAAAAATGCTCGAAGCGTGAATGTTTAGGTATCCGTTGTAAAGAAGCAGTATACCCTGCATATCGATGCATTAGAGTACAATGTCCTGGTACATCATGTACACGCTTTGAGTGCGATGGATTAACATGTGGTGATTGCTATAAAACAACTACTATATCAGTTGAAAAGAAAATCACTACTTCAATCACAGGAAATTGTGCTGACTGTAGTTCCAAAACAGTGATTATTAAGGATACAATCATTCGAGATGATCATGAAACCTCAGGTGGCGGAACCTCAGGTGGCGGAACTTCAGG
>DBCJ01000090.1 GCA_002293005.1 Ignavibacteria bacterium UBA961
AGAATGGCATCAACATCTGTTTGTTCACGAAGCGGTGGATTCATTTTGGCATGAGTTCCGTGCACTTTGATTGCATCATGTGTAAACATGAAATGATGTGGCGTTACCTCACATGTCACTCTTTGTCCCCTGGCTTTTGCCTCACGGACCAATTGCACACTACCTTTTGTACTCATATGTGACACATGATAACGACGATTGCCACAATATAAAGCCAATTGGATATCACGATTGACAATCAACTCTTCTGCAATTGATGGATATCCTTTCACACCCAATTCTGCGGAAATACTGCCTTCATGCATCACAAAATCTTTTGTCATGGAATGCTCTTCGCAATGTTGCGTCAGCAAACCATCGAATGGAGCCAGATATTCGAAGGCTCTACGCATCATTTCAGGTGATTCAACACATGAACCATCATCGGAAAACATCACGGCTCCGGATTCCATGAGCTCGATCATCGGAGTGAGCTGCTCGCCATTACGACCAATCGTGGTTGCCGCACAAATGTGGACATCCACAATATTTCCGTGAGCTTTATTCTTGATATACTCAAGTGTGATTTTACTGTCAATGGCTGGCTGCGTATTCGGCATGCAGACAATATCGGTAAAACCTCCATTGGCTGCGGCAGCAGTTCCTGTGGCGATTGTTTCTTTATACTCTTGGCCGGGCTCGCGAAGATGAACATGCATATCCACGAATCCAGGTGCTGCAATCATATCTATTGCATCAATGACAATGCAATCATTCGAAGGTTTGAATGATTCATCCGGATAGGATATATGCCCTGTTTCATCAATGAGAAGATTGCAAGTGATGTCAATATTCTCGAGTGGACTTATGACATGAATGTTTTGGAAGAAATACTTATTCATTCTGAATGATCTTTCCAAGGAATGTGTTGCGATGATATTCCGAAGGACCATGGATCTGTATTGCTTTTCGATGCTCTGCGGTTCCATATCCTTTGTTTTTCGCAAAATAATAAAGTGAACCGACTTTTGAGTCGATTTCCTTCATTATTCTATCCCTTGTCACCTTTGCAATGATGGATGCAGCTGCAATTGAGAAGCAATGATGATCACCCTTGATGATTGTAGTGAATGGAATGGTTGGATGCTCGAAATAATTGCCATCTATCAAAGCATGAACATTGGAACGATAGATGTCTTCAAGAGCCTTGGTCATTGCCAATCTTGTGGCAATTCGAATATTGACTCGATCAATTTGTTCATGATCGATTATACCTATTCCAATGCAAATTGCTTGCTGATAAATCTTTTCAAAGAGAAATTCTCTCTTTTCTTCGGAAAGAACTTTGGAGTCTCTACAACCCAGATCATTATCTGTGTTTTGTGGGAAGATAACAGCCGCCGATACCACGGGTCCTGCAAGTGAACCTCTTCCCGCTTCATCTATGCCGGCCACTAATAGACCCTCAGACCAAAATTCTTTCTCAAGTTCATTTCCTGGAATGAATATGGTCTTTCTCTGTTTCATCAGCGGATCAATGTGAGAAATTCATTTCGCAATGGTAATTCATCACGAAGACTTCCTCGCATGACTGATGTGACCATCGATGCCTTGTCTTCTGATTCATTGACACCTCTTGCAATCATGCAATAATGCTTTGATTCTATCACTACGCCAAGGGCTTTGGGCTTGATGATGTCTTCAATGAAATCTGCAATCTGCTCACCCAATTCTTCCTGTATCTGACCTCTTCTTGAAAACCATTCCACAATGCGTGAAAGCTTGGATAAACCAAGTACATGATCACCGGGAATATATCCAATCGCACATGTTCCTGAAATCGGTTGCCAATGATGAGAGCACACAGACATCACCGTGATATTCCTGCTGATGATCAATTCATCAACTTGTTTCCTATTGGGGAATACAGTGATTTTTGGAGCAGCTTCAAATCTACCGGCGAATAATTCATTGACCCACATTTTGGCTAGTCGATGAGGTGTATTCATGCTATTTGGATCATTGCGATCGATGCGAAGAATATTAAAAATATCACCGAATTTCTCAGTGAGTTCCTCGATCATCATGTCTCTTTCTTCTCTGGCGACAGGAAGATTACCATTTGCATCAAATAATTGGGCACCTTGTTCATTTACCTTAGGAAAGAAATCTTTGACAAATTCATGTATCAAAGAGTCCGATACAGCTATATCGCCCATTGCTTCACGAGTTGCTTTCATGAGGGGTGATTGTTGACCATTTTTTTTCATGACATTACCTCCCTGTTTAATGCGGATTCATGATTGTATACCGGAATGCTGACGGGTTCACCAAAGTATTCCACAAAGTTTTGATCCGATTCGAATAATTTGATGGAATGCAATGTGCCACTCGTAATCTTCGGCTCTAAAATGCTCCAAAATCGAATTGCCAGATTTTCTGCTGTGGGAATGATGCCCTGAAGAAAATCGACATCATAATTCAAATGCTTGTGATCGACTTTATCAACAACATTGTCTTCAATGATATCACGCAGTTTTTTGAGGTCAATTACATAACCAGTTTCCGGATCAGGCATGCCTTTTACTGTAACTTCCAATGTATAATTGTGTCCATGACCGAGAGGATTATTACATTTGTCAAATATTTGTTCGTTTTTTTCATGTGAAAAGGTTGGATTGAACAAGCGATGTGCTGCGGAAAAATGCATTTTCCTGGTTACATAGACCATTTTCTTGGCTCCTAAAAAAGATTTATGAGTCTTGAAACAGACTTCTATCAAGAATTGTTCCATCAATACGTCAAACCTACGAATTTTGATGTGCATTCAATATATATTCATGAATTTACAAGTACTTATAATGAAAAGTCATACTCATCGCGAGAATTTGGGGAAAACATTATTCATAGCGATACTCCATCTATCTTTATTATCAATCACTTATGCCAATGGTTATGAATCGGTTATGAGTGATCAAGCACTATTGCGTAAAGAAAAATTACAGTCTGTTGAACTAGAGGCAGGACTCTCAGTCACAATACAAGGAGAGACCAATTCTGCTGACTGCATACTGAAGATAGGAGGAAGAGATTCTTTATCAATGGAGATTTCCGGGCCTTTTGGAATCAGCGTTGCAAGATTATTCGCCGATAAACAGTATTTCTTGTTTCATGACATGTTGCAAGGTAGAGCTATCGAAGGAATTCCAAGTCAGGAACAATTGTCCGAAGTCACTTTCATGCCTTTATCATTTGATGATTATGCCTCTCTACTGAGAGCAGAGCCACCCGGAGACCCCTTGACTTTCACCTTGGTTGACACCTTCAAAGATTCCACTAAATTATTGTATAAGAGATCTATCTCCGGAAAGACAATGGAATTCATCCTATGCTCCAAAGAAAATGGTATCATCAAAGAATATCAAAGGAAAAATCAGGATGGAACGATTGAATTGGCTATGATATATGATGGATATACTCTGATAGACGGAATTGCCATGCCTTCAACAGTAACCTTAAGTGCACCCATTCGTGGCTTGCAGATGACTGTTTCAGCTGAAAAAATCACGCTCAATGGCTTATTGCCTTCATTGCGTTTTCAACTTCCCTCTTCCATCACACCTTTACGCATGGAATGATGCATTCATGATGAATCTTTTCCATCGTTCAGTCTTTGTAATTTCATCATTTCTCTTCATCTGTTTGATGCTTGAGTTACCCTTGCATGCGCAAACATCCAAGGATTCAAGTGATATACAAATCAAAACCAATAGATCCGGCCTTGATTCAACCGTGACATATACCTCCCGTGACAGCACTGTTTTTTCACTTAAAAAGAGAACAATGCTTCTAAAGGGTGATGCTGAGATCTCAATCAAAAAACAAAAGCTCAATGCAGAGTCCATAGAAATCGATTTAAATGAGTCCATGGTCAAAGCTCAAGGAAAAAAAGATTCAATTGGACTCAAGATTGGATATCCTCGATTTGAAGACAATGGCGAAGAATTCTCAGGAGAAACAATCCTCTTTAATCTTGAAACCAAAAAAGGTACAATTACCTACGGAGAGAGTAAGGCCGATGAAGGTGGATTTTATTATGGTTCTAAAGTCAAGAAAAGTTCTGACAATACCCTCTTTATAGAAAATGGTTGTTATACAACTTGTACGCAACCTCATCCACATTTCTACTTTGGTGCATCGAAAATGAAAGTGGTCACTGATGATAGAGTGTTTCTCGACAATATCTCATTTGTAGTCGAAGATGTTCCAATCATCACACTTCCCATTGGTGTTTATGTTCCGAATAAAAGTGGCAGAACTTCAGGTTTACTTTTCAATATTCCCTATGTATCTACTGTTGATGGCATTGTTGCACAAAATCTCGGATATTTTTGGGCTATCAATGATTATGTGGATGCTCAATTCACGGCAGATATATTCAGTAAAACCGGATATCTGTTCCGCAATGTTTGGCGATATGCAATTCAGAATCGTGTCAATGGAAATATCTCCATTGAATATGGAAGAAGAAGGTCTGATGCACAATCTGATTATGGCAATAGTTGGAGGATTAACGGTTCGCATCAACAAACCATCAATCCACAATCTCGCATAACAGCATCATTCAATGTTGCCACTTCATCGTATATCAATCGCTATGCAAGCAATTTGAATGAAAGACTCACGCAGTCACTATTCTCAAATGCAGGATACTCATCCTCATTTGAAAATGGCACAACATTGGGAATCGACATTGCTTCCACGCAAAATATCGTAACGAAAGAATATTCTGTCAATCCAAATGTCACCTATAATGTTCCAACATTCTTCCCATTAAAAGGAAGAGTTTCAAGTAATTCTTGGATGAGTGATATCGGTGTTTCTTATTTCGTGCGTGGAGCATTCTCACATAATTCCGTGAGATCAATTCTCTCTGCAGATCCCCAGAATCCACTTGTGAGAGATACCGTATTCAATGAAAAGAACTCAAGCGTCATTCGACATAATCCTTCTATCAGCATTTCTCCAAAACTTGGATATTTTTCAATCACACCAAGTATTTCCTATTCTGAAAATTGGTATTTCAGGACATTGACAAGATCAATGAATCCAAATGATTCCACAATAATCGAAACAACCGAAACAAGTTTTACTCCACTTCGAGAAACACAATTCCAAGCTTCAATCGGTATTGGCACTCGCCTGTTCGGACTCATAAAACCTCGCATATTCGGATTAAACGCATTGCGTCATACATTCTCACCGACAATTGCATTGTCCTATGTGCCTGAATACTCTTCGCAAAATTCTGAGAATATCAAGATATATAGAGATTTCAGACAAAATCGCGACATAGAATATTCACGATTCGAAAATGATGGCGGAAGATCTGGCACGAAAGGTTCCACATTCATCAACTATGCATTAAGTAATCGTTTTGAGGCAAAAGTCATTCAAAATGATTCTGCAGACAAGAATATCGATCTCTTGCAATTGGATATTTCAGGTTCATATGCAGTATCGCTTGATTCCATGCGCTGGAGTGCAATAACAATGGCATTCAGAACACCTTCCATAGGCATGTTCAATTTGAATGGAAATGCAGGATTCACACTCTATGATGAAGCGGTAAATCAATTCGGTGCAATGATTCCTATCAATTCTTTACTCATAGAGAATGGGAAAGGACTCGCAAGACTAACAAATGCTTCCATAAATATTTCAACACAATTTGCATCCGGATCTTTATCAATGGGAGATGGCCAAAATGATTCAACTAATCAAGAATTATGGGGTCCTGCTTCTGATAGATTTGCAGTGAGAACAATTGCGGATAGAGATGATGTAGATTATTTCGGAGAACGAGGTATTGGAGGACGCCCCTTACATTTCCCATGGTCTGTTTCAACCAGTGTCACTTATTATTATGGTGAACCAATCAGAGGAATGATTTCGAGAAGATTCGATGCTCGCGCGGATATTGACATTCGATTGACATCGACATGGAATGTCAAATCTTCATTCAGTTATGATTTCATCAATTCCATGCTCGTTGCCCCAAGCATCTCATTGATTAAAGATTTGGATTGCTGGGAATTATCAGCCAACTGGTATCCTACCGGATTCAATCAAGGTTTCATCATCCGTTTTGCAGCGAAGGCCTCGCAATTGCGAGACCTTCAATTAATCAAGCGGACATTACCCGCATATCGATGATTCAACTTTATTGAAAAGCAATTGCCAAGAATTGCTGTTTTTCATATTCATGTTTCTTACCAAAACCTGTTGCCGGACTCGCAGCTTCAGGTCTACCCGCATAAGACAAAGATTGACCATTACCAAGTACTTCCATGAGTCTCGGTGCTATGAAGAACCATGAGCCTTGATTCTTTGGTTCTTCCTGTACCCAAACAATACTCTTTGCATTTGAATAAGTGGCAAGAATATCTCGAGCGACATCATCTTTGAATGGATACAATTGCTCAACTCTGATGATGGCAACCGATTGCTCCTTATGAAGCTTTGCTCTTTCATTCATTAAGTCATAATACACTTTACCTGTGCAGATCAAAACCTTTTCAACAGAATTGGGATTTGCAATATTATTATCATTCAAAATTTCACTGAATGAAGAAACAAGCAAATCGTTCAATACAGAAATAGGCTTACGCAATATCTCTTTGGGTGACATCACAATCATTGGCTTGCGATATGGAGCCTTGACTTGTCTGCGTAATGCATGGAAATACTGAGCAGGTGTGGTAAAGTTGCACACAATCATATTATTCTCTGCACAAAGCTGAAGAAAGCGTTCCAATCTAGCGCTGGAATGCTCAGGGCCTTGTCCTTCATAACCATGAGGCAAAAGCAATGTAAGATTTGAATGCTGACCCCATTTTGCTTCGGAACTACTGATGAATTGATCGATAACCGCTTGTGCTCCATTGACAAAATCACCGAATTGTGCTTCCCACAAAGTAAGACCATTCACAAGTATGGTGGAATAACCGAATTCAAATCCAAGAACGGCAACTTCTGAAAGTGGACTATTGAAGATTCGAAGTTTTCCTTGATCATTAGACAAAGAATTGAGTAGAATCAATTCTTCTTCTGTTTGAAAATCCCTCAATATTGCATGTCGATGACTGAATGTTCCGCGACCGCAATCTTGACCACTCATGCGAATATCATGTCCTTCCAATAGAAGCGAACCAAATGCAAGAGCTTCACACATAGCCCAATCGAGGGCAGGTTGCTCGGATTCAAGCATATGCGAACGCTTATTGAGTAAATCTATGACTTTGGGATTCGCAGTGAATCCTTGAGGAACAGTTGAAATTGACTTTGCTATTGCGTGTAAGATATGTGGTTCAACTTTTGTGTTCACGGTTGCAAACACATCAGCTCCTGCATAAGGATTATGCACTTTTGAATTAACTGAATTTCTAGCTGAGAATGCTGAATTCAATTCTTCCTTCACTTCACCAATGATTGTATTCAATTCTTCTTCAGTAAATACACCACCTGCCTTGAGTGATTGTGCATATCTCACACGAACAGGAACTTGCGCTTTGATTTTTTTATAGAGAAGAGGCTGAGTGTAACTCGGTTCATCAGTTTCATTGTGACCATATTTGCGATAACAGAATAAGTCAACAATGACATCATCATTGAACTTTTGTCGATATTCAAATGCAAACATGGCTGCAATGCGTACTGCCTCAGGATCATCTCCATTCACATGAATGATTGGAACTTGAAGCATCTTAGCAATATCACTAGCATATGGAGTGGATCTTCCATCATCGGGTGATGTTGTGAAGCCAATTTGATTATTGATAATCACATGAATTGTCCCACCCGTTTTATAACCTGCAAGGCGGGATAAATTCAATGTTTCAGGTACTACGCCTTGACCGGCAAATGCGGCGTCTCCGTGCACGAGAATGGGTAGATGAGAATCACAGTCTGTATCTCCGATCAAATCATCCAATGCTCTTGCAATACCTTCAACTACAGGATTCACTGCTTCCAAGTGACTTGGATTCGGAGCCAGCATGACGCTTACCTGTTCGCCGGTTCTGGAAGTATATAATCCTGTTGCACCTAGATGATATTTCACATCACCTGAACCTTCAAATGAATTAGGGTCATAATTGCCTTCAAATTCATCGAAGATCTTATCGTATGGTTTATTCAAAATATTTGCAAGCACATTTAAGCGACCACGATGGGCCATGCCAATCACAACACCTTTTATTGAGTCTTTGGACGATAATTCCAAAGTCTTTTCGAGGAATGTGATTGTTGTTTCACCACCTTCAAGTGAAAAGCGCTTCGAGCCAAGATACTTTGTATGTAAATATTGTTCGAATTGTTCGGCTTTTGTAAGATGCTTATAAATATGCAGGCGCTGTTCTTTTGAGAATTGATAAGAAAAGCGAGTGGGTTCAACCCATTTCTGAATAAAGCGTTCTTTCACGGGATCTTGAACATGCATATATTCAATTCCCAGTTTACCGCAATAGGTATCATGGAGAATATCAATAATGTCACGAAGCGTCGCGCGATTTATTCCACCGATTCCACCAGTGTCAAACTCGCGATCCAAATCCCATATAGTGAAACCATAAGCCGCCGGATCCAATTCAGGATAATAATAGGCTTGTAAACCAAGTGGGTTAACATCTGCAAGGAAATGTCCACGCACCCTATATGCATTGATGAGCTGAGCAACACGAGATTCTTTGTCGAGTGATTCGATTTCATCTTGTGACATGAATGGATTGATGCGATTGTCTTTCTGCCAACGCACCGGCTCAAATGGAATATGTAGATTGGCAAAGATCTGATCATAAAAATGTTCTTCGCCAAGAACCAATTTATGAACATATGCCAAGAATTCTCCGGATTCTGCACCTTGAATGATGCGATGATCATATGTGCTTGTGACAGTCAATACTTTGCTAATTGCAAGTGTTGAAAGAACATCCGGCATCACTGCCTGAAACTCCGCCGGATAATCAATTGATCCGGTGGCAATGATGAGTCCTTGACCTTCCATTAGTCTTGGAACCGAAGACACAGTACCGATAGTACCGGGATTCGTCAATGAAATGGAAGCACCGGATAAGTCATCAACAGTAAGTTTATTGTTTCTTGCTTTTGAGATTAATCCATCATATTCGGTGCAAAAATCCGTGAATGTCATTTGTTGTGCATTCTTGATGCTGGGAACCACCAACATGCGCATTCCATCTTTGCGAGTGACATCTACTGCAAGTCCAATGTTTATGGCTGCTCTTTTGATTCTGTGAGGAACACCATCAATCACGGAAAAAGTATCATTCATATGCGGATACTTCACAAGTGCTTTAACCAAAGCCCATGCAAGAATATGCGTATAGGAAACTTTCTTCTTTTTATTTCTATCCAAATGTCTATTGATCAATCTACGATTCTCTTCCAATGCCTTGACGGGAACAACACGGAAAGATGTCGCGGTGGGTACATTCAGAGATTGCGACATATTTGCCGCAATACGCATTCCTATGCTTGATAGTTTTTCAGGAATATCTGAAGAAGAAAGGTGAATTGAGGTTTCTTTGGGAGTATTGTTTTGAATCACTTCTTTTTTTGATTCATGTTTGATGGGAATTGGTTCTGACATGACTTCAATCATGTCTTCATGAGAGGAGAAATCCTCCTTCCCCATCGATTGTATTGTTGCATCTTTTCTTGCTTGGAAATAGGCTCGCCATTCTTCGCCAACGGAATTTGGATCATGAAGAAAATCGGCATACAAATCATCAATATATGCACTATTGGGAGTTAGCATGGAGCACTCAACTGATAGTTTAATCAAATCAGAGGTGAAAATACATTCACCGATGATGGTTAAACATCACCAGGAGGGATTTCGTTCAGCAGTATATTCCTTCCTCTCTGAGTGCCCGGGGCGGGACTCGAACCCGCACGTACGTTACCATACCCAAGATTTTAAGTCTTGTGCGTCTGCCATTTCGCCACCCGGGCATTAGGATTACAAAATTAGTGTTTTTTAGCCAATATCATCATGGAAAATACTGAAAGTTGAAAGGTTTTTTCTTTGGTTTTGAGGGTTCAGCCTTTTACCGTAAATTCCCGATGCAGTAATTGTCACCACATTATTAAGTATAAATGTTGTTATCATGGATAAAACGGTACATATCATTGGCTTTCCAATGGATCTTGGCTCCGGCAGAAGAGGCGTTGACATGGGGCCATCAGCTCTGCGCATTGCAGGTCTAACGGAAAAGATACAATCATTGGGGTACAGTGTAATAGATGAAGGGGATATTCCCGTTGCAAATCAAGAGACTTGCGAGATTTACAGTGAAAAGTTAAAATTCCTTCCCGCAATCAAACAAGCCAATGAATTATTGGCTCAAAAAGTTGAATCTGTATTGGACAATAATGGATTCCCTCTTATCATAGGTGGGGATCATGCCATGGGAATTGGTACAATAGCCGGAATTTCGGGTCATTGCAAAAAACATGGCAAAACTCTTGGTGTATTATGGATTGATGCACATGCAGACATGAATACTCCCGAAACCACTCCTTCCGGAAATATCCATGGAATGCCCCTTGCGGTTTCTATGGGATATGGTGCAAAGGAGCTTGTGGATTTGCATTATGCCGGACAAAAAATCAAACCTGAACATCTTGTTATCATTGGTGCTCGATCCATTGATCCAGGAGAAAGAGATTTTATTCGAGAAGTCGGGGTTACAACTCATACGATGGTTTCCATTGATAAAAATGGAATGTATGATATCGTCATGCGAACTCTCGAAAGAATGAGATCGACAGTAGATCATCTACATATCAGTTTTGATCTCGATAGTGTGGATCCAAGTGTAGCAAAAGGAGTGGGTACTCCCGTTCCGGGTGGGCTGTCTTATCGTGAGGCTCACTTGCTTATGGAAATGGCAGCTGAAAGCGGACTCGTTTCTTCCTTTGAAGTGAGCGAAGTCAATCCAATTCTTGATGATATGAATGCAAGCGCAGTATTCGCAACAGATATCGTTGCATCATGTATGGGTAAGCGTATATTATAATCACCATTCACAAGGAGTTTATCATGATATTCACAATCACAGCCCGACATTTCAAGGCCTGGCCGGAATTGCAAGAAACTCTTCAAACGAAGGCCGATCAATTTGCAAAAGCTCACCCACAAGTTACCAGCACTGAAGTTATTTTGTCCGAAGAACATGATAAAGAAGTGGAATTCATCGTGCATGTAAATCATCATGTTCTAAGCGCAAAAGATATAGGTATTGACTTCGACAAAGCAATTCATTCAGCAACTGATAAAATGATTGCCCAATTACGAAAATTAAAAGAAAAACAATCTGATTATCGCAGAATGTAAATTGGAATTTCCATGAGTCTATTAGAACATCTCAATCCCATTTCAAAAGAAATGATACATGTCAGAATGCTATTGAATGCACCTATTCAATGGACACAATTGACAGGTGATGTGGGATTGGATAATACAATTACCGACAAAAGCCTGCACAGACCACAATTGGCTCTGGCGGGCTTTGTCGGCTTATTTACTTATCACAGAGTGCAAGTCTTTGGAAATACAGAGATTTACTACTTGCACTCATTGAGTCGTGAAGAAAGGATTCAATCATTCTCAAGACTCGCTGAATTTGCAATTCCATGCATTATTGTGACAAATAATCATGAAATAGACTCTGAGCTATTAGATATTGCCAAAGAAAAGAATATCGCCATTTTCAGAACACCCTTCGATACAACGAAAGCAATTGCATTATTATCAGATTTCTTGGATGATCAATTTGCCGAGCAAGCGGTTGTTCATGGTTCATTCGTTGATATTTATGGTGTAGGCGTTTTATTACATGGAAGAAGCGGTATCGGAAAAAGTGAAATTGCTTTGGATTTGATTGAAAGAGGTCATCGACTCGTGGCTGATGATGTGATCATGCTCACCAAAAAGCGTGAAAACATCCTCATGGGTACCGGTACTTCTCTTGTCAAACATTTCATGGAAATCCGAGGACTCGGCATAATCAATGTCGAAAAGATGTTCGGAATCCGAGCAATTCGCTTCCAGAAAAGATTGGAAATCGTCGTTGAATTGGAAGAATGGAATAAAGACGGAAATTATACGAGAACAGGACTGGATGAAGAACCATATTCATTATTGAATGTTCCTGTATCTCGAGTGATTCTTCCTATCTTCCCCGGAAAGAATGTTACTGTGATTGCTGAAGTAATTGCGCTCAATTATTTGCTCAAAACCTATGGTTACAATGCGGCACATGTATTTGCAGACACTCTGCAAGAAGAAATACGCAGAAAAACCGGTGAGGCATCTTCCGATCATGATGATAGATTGATTTCATATTTCCAAAGTGATATCGAATAGAGAACAGTATTCTACCCTTTTTGCCTCGGCACCATGAACATATTAACTACCCCGTTCATCATTGCACTTTTGTGCTTTGTCTCTTTTAATGTTATTGCCCAACCCGCTTGCGACAAGGATCGTTCCTGTGTTGGAAGAGCAGTGCAATTGACGGAAACTTCCGGAAGAGGAGCACACTTCATTGAAGTGAATGGTTATTCGATTCCAAATAAGCAGCAAACTGCATTGACAGTTGAAATGTGGGTGAAAGTCAATAGAGTATCAAATACAAATCAATTTTTGGGTGGTTTATGGGGACCCGGTTTCGACAATAATGATGTATGGCAATTATTTATCAATCAAAGTAATGACCTCGTATTTGAAGTCAATGGTGATGGAACAAAGTTGCGCGGAAATGACAATACAAAAACTTCCGTTCCATTTGCTTCCTATTTCAATACATGGACTCATATCGCCGCGGTATTCGATGGGAACACAAACTCAGTTTCGATTTATGTCAATAGCGTTTTAGTGGCAGGGCCTCAAAATAATCCAAGTTATCCTGCTCGATATCTTCGTCCACCTGAAAAGCAAGGATTAAAGCTTCTGTTTGGTAGTATCAATGGATTGTCTGACAATACTTCTTCAAATAGAACATTCCGTGGACAAATGGATGAGATTCGATTGTGGAACAAAGTATTGACTCCACAAGAAATATACTGCAATATGTCCAAGTCTTTAGCATGGAATACACCAAATCTATCACTCTATTATCGTTGCAATGAAGCAGATGGCGTGGTATATATATGCGATGCTACCGGAAAGAATCTCACAGGCACTATGCTGAGTGGAGCCAAATGCGTGGCTTCCGATAGAACTTTGCAACAGAAAGTGACGGTATTCCCCGCTTCAATAACTGATGAACTCAAGTGTGAATTCAGAAAGTCCTATACTTTCACAATAACAGATACTTCTGTTTGTGGTAGCGGTGTTACTTTCATCATGGACAATACAGATAAAGGTGCATTTACGATTTCTCCCACATCGGCTACTTTGCAACCTGGGCAACCGGTGAATATCACTGTTACTGTTCAATCTAATGTTGTTGGTCCAATAGTCGCCGATCTTAAAATCAGACCAACAAATACATGTGGAAGAGAAATTGTCGTACCAATCAGATTGAATAGATCCACTGAGTTAAAATATCCGAGAACTCCG
Source organism: Ignavibacteria bacterium UBA961 (assembly GCA_002293005.1). Classification (GTDB taxonomy): domain Bacteria; phylum Bacteroidota; class Ignavibacteria; order Kapaibacteriales; family UBA961; genus UBA961. The sequence goes on from DBCJ01000090.1 coordinate 13,628, forward strand.
ATCAATTTTGACACATTATATATTGGATGTCCCCAACAACCTTGGAAAGACACCATATATAGGATTTGCAACTATACAGACTCTTTGCAAAGCCCAAGAAATGTCACCATCAATAATGCCACAAGCAAATTGCCGAATCGTTTCAGCATTGTTTCACCTACTTTACCATATAGCTTAAAGCCGGGTGAATGCATTGATTTGACCGTTCGATTCAAAGTATATCCTAATGATACTTCAACCAATTTCTTTGATACTCTTACAATCACCTCCACAGACAGATGTCCTCCCGGTGTCATTACAGTTCCAATGCGAGGCGTGATACGGGAAGTCCTGACAATCACCAATGAGGCAGGAACGAGAAGAGTTGATTCGATTCGCTGGGGAGTTGAATGTATTAATACACTTTCGAATCCAAGCATGTGGGTATGGAAGAATCTGACTTCAAGACAAGTAACGATTGACACAATCATTGTACCTCAAGGATTCACCGGTAGAAAACTCGGAAACAAACCTGTTCTGAATCCAAATACAGGATATTCCGCGAATTATTTTCGATTCTTTCCACAGAAATCAGGTAAATACAATGATTCCGCAATCATACGATACACACTTCGTGGAATCAATTGCACATTTGAGAAGAAAGTGTATTTATCCGGTACGGGCTATGAAGCAAAAGTACGATGGACTGCTCGTATCATTGATTCCGGTGATTGCATTGTAGGACAACAAAAACGCATCGTGGCATCAATCAAAAATGAGGCTGTGGATCCACTCAATATTTCATTCTATTTTGAAGTGGGCGAAGTATTCTTCTTCCCCGGAGGTAGATCTTTCAGTATTGCACCGGGTGAGACAAAAAATGTACAAATAGATTTCAAGCCTCTGAAAGACTCCCAATATGTAGACAAGCTCTGTTTGTTTGAAACACGATGTTTCACAACCGATTGCATTCAGGTAAAGGGCCGAGGCATACTCGAAACATTCAAGTTTGATCCAATCATGATGCGAACAGAAAATGTATTGGGTTGCGGTGAACAATTGGACACGCTCGACATATTGAACATCGCTCAATTCGATCAGAGAGTTCAGAACTTTTCACTTGTCGATCCATCGGGCAAATTTTCAATTGTTTCTCCACCGAATTTGCTTTCACTCGACACTGTTATTCCAAAGTCCGGAGCATTGCAAGTTATTTTTAAATATGCCCCCAATGATATCACAAAAGATAGAGCCGATCGTGCCTTCTTGAATTATGTTTCGAATACAGTGAAATGGTCTGCTCCACTCTATGGAACATCAGCTAATCCCAAATTATTCATCACGCCTCTCACAACATTTGGCACAATTGAAGTAAGCGATACAACATCACAAACAGTACTTGTTGAGAATGTCTCATTCTTGCCGGTGCGACTTGATTCACTAACTCTTCCCCCCGGATTCACAATCATTTCATTGAGTAAATCCATTCCGACTGTCATGAATCCAAGAGATTCAATTCTCGTAAAAGTAAAATTCAATCCTGATACTACAATGACTTATACCGGTATCATGAAAGCATACTCGGAATCGCCTTGTCCAATAACAGAACAAGGCACATTGACAGGTAGAGGAATCATCATTCCTTTGGATGTTCCAATCACTCTCATGAATTGGGGATATACAAAACCATGTGATTGCATAGAGCGAAGATTACCTTTGGTGAATAAATCAATTGTGCATGGAATGACCGTTGATTCACTCATCATCGACAGTACAGGAATACCAAATGGTACGCCTCAGTTCTGGTCATGGACTTCTACATATTCACCATCCGGTACTTTGCCATTTGTGATTCCAAAAGAAATGACTGATACCGTCAAAGTTCTCTTTTGTCCAAGAACTCCTGCTGAGGATAAGTTCATAAATTGTGCGGCACAAATCCGCATCAAAGCTCGTGGAGCTGGATGGTCACGTGATAATTTCAAAGTAGTCTTGGCCGGAAAAAGAGCATTGACATATAAACCCGAGCCAATTTCACTCACATTTCCACCAACACCCGTGGATACGATGCTGAATCCACAATTCGGAAGAGTGACTATTCCCTCTTTTGACAAAAACCCTGATCAATTTCCAATTGTCATAGATTCGATTTCATTCACACCGGATGAAAGAGTTTTTTCTGCATTGAAATTTGATGGTACCCCATTTGAACAAGTCACCATGAGAAGCGGCGATACTCTGAGATTCAGACTTAATTTCAAACCTCGTGCTCCGAGATTGTATCAAGCAAGAGTTGTATTGCATGTCAGTCAACCTTGCAGAGATATGGACACAACCATATTGGTAACAGGGCTCGGCCAAGCAAATCCATTTGGTATGTCACTGACATTTGACAATGCACGCATATTGCGCGATACTTTTCCCGGCACTCAATGTGATACCGTACGCATTCCCGTATATGCATCAAGAGACATACCCGCTGAACTCATTGACATACATTGTGGATTGGAATATGACACAAATCAAATTGCTTGCATTGGCATTGAATCTTCCTATCTGAACAAGAATTGCGATGATAAATATCCACCTTCAACATCAATCAAGTCTTATGCAAAAGGAACACTATTTAAAGTCAAGAATTTCTGCAAGGTTGATTCCATCGCACCAATATTCACGGCTTTGTTTGTATCCAAAACTCAGAAGAGAGCATCTTTACCGATCATTATTGACAGTGTGTATTTTGATACTGAAAAAGTGATTCTTTATCGCATATATGCTGAGCCGGATACAGGTCAAGTGGTGATCAAACAATCTTCTCTCAAAGCATTGAATACCATTAATTATGATAGCGTTCGAATTCTCGATTGTGTAGATACCAACTTTACATTGTTGAACGATGGGGATATACCCATTAAATTGAGTTCAATCATGCGTTTGCCTTTAGGAGTGCAATTCATTTCCTCAAATCCACCATTGGACTCATTATTATATCCTAATGATACAATTCAATGCATGATTCGATTCTGCCCAAGATCTTCGAATACCATTACATCGACAATTGACGCGATTTCCTCATTTCCATGTTTAGTGAAAGATACAAGCACGATTTCCGGTACAGGATATGCTCCTGATATTGAAGTTCCATTCTCCTTGGGAGACATGATTGGCATAACTGATTCAGTGACTGGCATTCTTGGTGACAAAGTAACATTGCCTATTTTGATTGGTGAGGATTTTGCAACTGTTTACAGACAAATAAAGTATTATCTGCAATCAGTATCATTCACATTGCAATTACGATATAATCCTCATGCATTGAAATTTGAGTCAATCACAGTATCTGATTCATCCAAAATCATCGTTCAACCAATACCCGGTGCAATTGCAATCAAAGCAAATAAACTTGATTCAGTTGTGAAAGGCGAAATTGCCAAAGTACACTTCACGATTGCAGTACCTGATTCTGCCAATTCTGATCTCTATCTTGAACCGATAATTGTTACTACCGATTCTCTGCCTTTCGTTGATATCATTCCGCTTTTGGAATCAGCCAAATGCGTGATTTCACCAAAATGTGACATTCATACATTGAAATATGATGCTGAAATGCCTAATCTTCTGGCACATTCACCAAATCCGGCAAATAATACGGCAGATATTCGCTTTACATTACCTGGAGAAGCTTCCTATACACTGTCATTATACTCTTCAGAAGGTCGCTTTCTCAAAGTGATTTCAAGTGCAAATACCCCGATATCAAAGGGTGAGCATATTGTTTCTTTGGATGTTTCAACTCTTGAAAATGGCGTGTATTTCTATGTATTGGAGTCAGGAGAGTATTCATCGACAAGAAAACTGCATGTAATCAAATGATTTGTTCAGGTAAACATGACCAAGCTTATTCAGGCGAATTGTCTATTTTTGCCTTATTCCAATTTCTTTGAATTCAAGCATGTTGCAAGTCGTTCAATATCAAAAAAATGGCGAAATGACATTGGCTGAGGTTCCTGCCCCGATTTGTAAAAAGGGTGGTATTCTCGTCAGAACTTCGGCATCTCTCATAAGTGCAGGGACTGAAAGAACTTCCGTTGTGGGTGGTCAAGCCTCACTTCTGGAGAGAGCAAAGAAACAACCCGAACAAGTAAAGCTTGTATTGGATACCGTGAAAAGAGACGGTATCATGGCAACAATTGATCGCGTACAGACCAAGCTTGATTCCTACAAAACGCTTGGCTATAGCGCTTCGGGTATTGTCATTGAATCACAATGTGAGGAATTCTCTCCGGGTGATCGCGTTTCATGTGCGGGAGCACAATATGCCCATCATGCAGAATTCATCAGCGTTCCCAAAAATCTAGCCGTAAAAATTCCCGATTCCGTTTCTTTTATCGATGCCTCATATACAACTCTCGGCGCGATTGCACTTCAAGGTATTCGCCAGGCAGATTTGCGTTTGGGTGAAACCGTTGCTGTAATTGGATTGGGCTTACTTGGACAATTAACAGTTCAAATGCTTAAGGCATCCGGATGCAGAGTGATTGGTTTGGATGTGAATCCCGAAGTCTTTGATCTAGCCAAGAAAAGTGGTTGCGATATCGTTCTTCCAAGTAATTCAGAATCCATTTCCACAATTCTTTCTTATACACGCGGCATTGGTACAGATGCTGTCATCATCACAGCAAGTACGGATTCAGAAGCTCCTTTACAATTATCACTTTCCTTAGCAAGGAAAAAAAGTCCAATAGTCATCGTTGGTGCAGTTCCAATGAATGTGCCACGGTCTCCTTTTTATGAGAAAGAATTGGATTTGCGCATTTCATGTTCTTATGGACCCGGCCGATATGATCCACTCTATGAAGAACAAGGAATAGATTATCCCGCAGGCTATGTTCGTTGGACAGAACAAAGAAATATGCAGGCATTCATTGATTTGATAGATCAACAATCCGTGAATGTCGGAATGCTGACCACGCATACATTTTCTATTCAGCATGCATTGCAAGCATATGACATCATTTCTGGAAAAAATCCCGAACCACATTTGGGAATTGCTCTAACATATACTGATGATGCCAAGCATGAAACCATGATTGCTATTCATGCTAAAAGTTCATCAAAAACCGGTACTAAACTTGGGTTTATTGGTGCAGGGAGTTTTGCGCAAGCTCAACTCTTGCCACCCTTGCGATCCATGAATGTTCAGTTTACAGGCGTGACCACTTCCAATCCTGCTAATGCTTTGTCTGTTGCAAAACATTTTGGATTTGCTTTCAGTGGCACGAATTCAGATGAAATCATATCACATTCAGAAACCGATATGATTTTCTGTGCAACCCGACATGATTCTCATGCTCGATATGTATTATCCGCCATTCAAGCTCAAAAACCAATTTTTGTTGAGAAACCACTCTGCATCGAAAGAACTGAACTTGAAGCGATCCGCAATGCTGTTCATTCCACAAATGGTCGTGTGATGGTTGGCTTCAATCGCCGCTTTTCTAAGCCATTCAAGGACATCAAGAAATTCTTTGGCGAATGTACTTCTCCGCTTTCCATCATGTATCGCATCAATGCCGGTGCCATACCACTCTCCAGTTGGATACAAGATCCCAAACAAGGTGGAAGAATCATCGGTGAGGCATGTCATTTCATCGACACGATGGTATACTTAACCGGCGCAAAACCCGTGGAAGTTTTTGCAAAAGCATTATCACATGATAGCAGACATATAGCACATCACGATTCAGCTCATATCATGATTCGTTTTTCCAATGGAAGCATCGGCACCATTCTCTATCTCGCGAATGGAGATGCTTCAATAGAAAAAGAATATTGCGAAGTTTTTGCTGAAGGAAAATCAGCTATCATGAAGAATTTTACTTCTGTAACATTTGCTTCCGGCAAAAAAAATAAGAATGTTTCCTATGATGGAAAAAAGGGACATGCCGAAGAAGTCAAGGCCTTCGTGAATGCCGTGCAATCAGGAAGTCCGATGCCAATTTCATTTCAAGAAATCATGGATGTATCGGAAGCAAGCATAGCAGCAGTAGAATCAATGAATACCGGATCAATCATCACAATTTCATAATCACCATGCCATCCTCAAAAAAGATACCTGCTCTCAGTACTTCGAAAGCAGTAACTAAAGAACAACGCATTTCTTTTCTTCGAAATATGCTCATGGCACGCGAATTTGATTTGGCCATGCAAAGATTGAACAGACAAGGTCGAGCATTCGGAGGAGTCTATTCTCAAACAGGCAATGAGGCAACAAGTGTAGGCAGCTCTTCTGCGCTCGGTCCGAATGATGTATTATTTCCGATGCACAGAAATATCGGTGGACATTTCGTATTCGGACAAGAACTTGATGTTCTCATGAAAGCATTTCTCGCTCGTGATGGAAGCTTGATGCGGGGTACTGATGGCACCGGACATTATGCAGATCCTGCCAAAAGAATTTATGGCAATATTTCTCATCTTGGTGCGATGATTCCCGTTGCGGCCGGATTCACGATGGCTGCAAAATTGCGCGGTGAAACATGTGTGGCAATGACATATATCGGTGATGGCGGAGCACAAACCGGGGAATTTCATGAAGCTATGAATTTTGCATCCGTGCAAAAACTCCCTCTTATTCTCATTATTGAGAATAATCAATATGCATACTCTTCTCCCAATTCCATCGAATTTGCTTGCAAGCAATTATCAGACAGAGCTTTGGGATATGGATGTCATGGAGTCACAATCGATGGAACAGATGTTGAACTTGTCTATGACACATGTCTAGATGCTGTAAAAAGAGCAAGAAAAGGCGATGGTCCAACCATCATTGAGACTATCACGATGCGCATGCGTGGTCATGCAGAACATGATGACTTTAGCTATGTCCCAAAAAGCTTATTGGAACATTGGCAAAAAATGGATCCGGTTGACAGATATATTGCACACTGCATTGCAAAAAAGGTATTGAAACAGTCTGATATTGAGGACTTACGCAATGAGATCATACAAAGTATGCGCGATGCAATTGATGCAGTGATTGATCTTCCCTTCCCTCCGGCTGAGGAAGCATTTAAGAATGTTTTCATTGATTGATCCATGAATACTCTCCCCAAAAAAATCATGCTTCTCGGTTCAGGAGAACTTGGGAAAGAAACAATTATCAGCGCCCAAAGATTTGGTTGCCATGTTATAGCAGTAGATTCCTATCCGGATGCACCCGGAATGCAAGTCGCTGATGAGTATGAAGTGATTTCCATGCTTGATGGTGATGCATTGGATGCAATTGTGAAAAAGCATGCTCCTGATATCATTGTTCCTGAAATTGAAGCAATCAGAACGGAACGATTCTATGCTTATGAACAAGCAGGAATCCAAGTTGTTCCTAGTGCCAAGGCAGCCAATTTCACAATGAATCGAAAAGCGATCAGAGATCTTGCATCTAAAGAACTGCAAGTGAAAACAGCTAGATATGGATATGCAACAACCCTAGAAGAAGCTGAGCAAATAGCCCATGATATGGGTTTTCCATGTGTGATCAAACCATTGATGTCTTCTTCCGGAAAAGGACAATCCACCATCAAAAAACCTGAAGACATTTCGGCTTGTTGGGAATATGCTTCAACAGGCGGTAGAGGTGATTCGGCAGAAGTGATCATAGAGGAATTCATTTCTTTTGATTATGAGATCACCTTGCTCACCGTTAGTCAGAAAAATGGTCCTACATTATTCTGTCCACCCATAGGACATCGTCAGGAAAGAGGAGATTATCAAGAAAGTTGGCAGCCATGCGCAATGTCGGAAATAGCATTTAAGAAAGCATGCGAAATCGCCGAAAAAGTAACAGAAGCATTGACCGGTGCGGGTCTTTGGGGTGTGGAGTATTTCATATCCGGTGATGATGTCTATTTTTCTGAGCTCAGCCCCCGTCCGCATGATACCGGAATGGTCACTTTGTCCGGAACACAGACATTCACGGAATTCGAATTGCATTGTCGTGCAATTCTGGGATTGCCAATACCCGCTATTACGCTTCAAAGATCAGGAGTGAGTGCGGTCATTCTACATATGAATGATGAACAATTCAAACCATCATTCTCCGGACTAGATACAGCTCTTGAGATCGAGAACTCCGATGTCAGAATTTTTGGCAAACCAATCACAAGAAAATATCGAAGGATGGGAATAGCATTGACTTGGGATGAAAAAGATGCTGATATCAAGGCACTTCGAGCAAAAGCCAAAGAGATTGCGGATTGCATAATCATTCACCCACAACACTAAACTTGGAATCATAGCATGGCTGTCATGACATATCTGGAAGCAATTGCCGATGCACTTCGTACCGAAATGAAAAGAGATGAATCAGTTTTCATGATTGGTGAAGATATTGGAACATATGGTGGAGCATTTAAATTGACGAAAGGATTTTTGAATGAATTCGGTCCCAAAAGAGTAATCGATGCACCAATTTCTGAAGCTGCAATAATCGGTGCAGCAATTGGAGCATCACTCAATGGCATGAGACCTGTCGCTGAAATGCAATTCATGGATTTTGTGACTTGTGGATTCAATCAATTGGTAAGTGTGGCAGGAACAACAGCATATCGCTGGGGTCTTGGAGTTCCAATGGTTGTGCGCGGTCCTGCAGGTGGCGGTGTGGGAGCAAATCCATTCCATTCCAGAAATTCTGAAGCATGGTTTGTTCAAGCAACCGGCTTGAAAGTAGTATGTCCTGCAACACCGGCAGATGCAAAAGGATTACTGACTGCTTCCATTCGAGACAATAATCCCGTGATCTTTTTTGAACATAAAGGATTATATCGCAAGATTAAAGGAGAAGTACCCGAAGGCGAATATATGATTCCACTCGGGAAAGCAAATGTGATCGTAGAGGGCAAGGATGCCAGCATTATTTGTTATGGTAGCGCAGTTCATATGGCATTGGAAGTTGCAGAACGCATGCAAAAAGAAGGGGTCTCGATTGAAGTTGTGGATATCAGAACTTTGGTACCTTTTGATGAGGAAACCGTACTTCGATCTGTTCGTAAGACAAATCGTGTTTTGATAACACATGAAGCAACATTAACAGGTGGTTTTGCAGGTGAGATTTCCGCTCGCATCACTGAGAAAGCATTTGATTCATTGGATGCACCCATAAAAAGAGTGGCTGCTTTTGATTCACCTACACCATTTGCACCTACACTTGAAAAGGCCATGCTTCCAAATGCTGATAAGATTCATGCGGAACTTCTGAATCTATTATCATATTAATGGAATTGGCTTACAAACATCAAATTGACCAAGTAACTTCATAAGATGGCATATTTTTTGTAGTAAATTTATCAATCTTTATTCATGAGAGTTTCCTTTGTGATTAAAAATATGTTGTTCCTATGCATGTTTTATATGGGATCTAACATATTGCATGCTCAAGAAAAGGGGTTGATAGAATTTGGTAATCTACCGGATTCAATGATTGTGTTTACATCTCCAAGACCATTGATTACAGACAATTCGGAAACACTCAAATATTCTTCTTTTTGGAGTATAGAATTATTGTTTTCAGGAAATGGATTTGGTGCCGGTTGTTCTTATTCCAAGCATCTATCTCCTACACTTTCTCTGACTGCACTTCTTGGAATAACAGGCAATCGCAATAGTGATGAATTGGAATATATTGATCCAATGACAGGAAGAACTTTCATTCCTAATAAAGTAAATAGTCTCTATTCTTTTCCACTTACCATTGGAATGCAAAAGAGATTGTTTCAAGAATCATTGTCTGAGTCTTTCAGACCATTCATCGGTGCAGGCTTGGGTTATTCGATGATTTTGCAAGTACCCTATGATCAGAATGGATTCGAACCGGATAGAAGAACATTGGCACATGGAAGACCTGCGGGCTATCTTAGCATTGGCTCTGCATTTGGGAGCGAAGGAAGAACTAGTTTGTCCGCTTTGATACGATATTATTATATCCCTTTTAGTGGGAATGGCATTGATAGCATCAAGGATCTTCCAATGAATGATTTTGGTGGCTTATTTATTGCATTGGGCATTGCATTTGGAAATTGAGATTATATTCACAAAGGTTTCAGAGACATGAATCATATTCCGAATTTGAATGGGAAACAATTAAGCATTGTATTGCTTGGTTCACTCACTATTCTTACATTCATCTGGGGTGCATGCGGAAATACATCAGGAAATTCACCCGAAGAAGTTGCGAAGAGAAGTAAACCCCGTCAAAAGAAATCTAGAATTATTTCTGACTCAATTAAAAAGGACTCTTTAGTACAAAAAGATTCTGTTCAGAAAGCAAAGATTAGTAAACAAGTAATTCCTGGTCAATCAGTCATCTATACGAAACAAGTGATCTCCAATGCAAAGAGTTTGGACTCAATTCGAAAGGCATATCGCAAAACGGATACCGTTCAGAACTTAGCATATCGAGCTTTCACGACAGTTAACAGAAAAGACTTGCATTATTTCAGAGTCGGTGACACTGTTATAATTCCAAGTATTATATCTCCGAATCTCACAGATTATTCCATCTTCCCTGAAATCTATCCGGCCGCTGAATCCATTCCTAAAATCATAATGGTTTCCAATGCCTGGCAAAGCTATGCATGTTATGAATATGGGAAATTGGTTCGTTTTGCCGCATGCAATACCGGTGAAGAACGAAAAGCTACTTTTCCTGGCAAATACGCACTGAATTGGAGATCAATATTAAGAAAGTCTTCACTCAATTCAAGTTGGATACTTCCCTATACTTGGAATTTTCATTTGCATGCCGGCAGTGCATTTCATCAATTCGATATGCCCGGCAGACCAGTTTCACACTCTTGCATCAGACAATTCAGAGATGATGCGAGATGGCTGTTTTACTGGGGAGAAGGAGCACGCAGAGATAGCATAAAGAGAAGATATATTCCCTTTTCCGGTACTCCGGTCATCATTATGGACATGTTTGATTTCACAAGAAAGAAAGGTGGTCCATGGTGGGATTTGAAAGACAATACCTTTAGAATTACTTTGCCGAGTGATCCTTTGAATTTTGAAGAAGCTTGGATTCCTATTTCTCAAATTCCACAAAGTGCGCGTGGCGGACTCCCAAATCGAGATAGATATGTAGCAGCCGAGGATACACTTCGCATGCGTGGAATCATCAGAGATGGAGTTAAGCTTAGAGCATCCATACAATATAGTAAAAGAAAAAAGCCGGCTGTTACAGGCACAGTATCTGCTCCTGCACCAATGGTTAAGCCGAGCAACTAAAGACTTCATTGACAGAACATGGCCGAATTGGTAAAACTTTGCTATTTTTGAAGTGTAAACTTCCGAAATATTCCATTGTTAGTACATGACGCTTAGTGATTTGAACGATAGATTGAATGTGCTTTTCCCCCCTGAAACCGCATGGAGCGGAGATGCCATAGGTCTGCAAATTGATCGCTATCCAATAGATTCAGACATTCAAAGAGTCCTCATTGCTTATGAAATCAATGAGGATATTCTATCTGAAGCCAAGCAGAAAGATGTTGATTGCATATGTGTCTTTCATCCCTTGATTTTTTCTCCATTGAAGAAAATTAGACGGTCGGATCGAATTGGTTCATATGTTCATGACTTAATAAGATTGAATATCGGTTTGATTGTCATTCACACAAATTTTGACACTCATCCTGATGGAACAAATATGCTTGCCGCCAAAGCATTGGGTTTAGATCCCGATACTTTGTCACCATTGATTCCAGACAAGCAATTTGAAGGCTTTGGGATGGGTGTGATTGGAAAGTTGCATCATCCGATGGAAAGCTCTGTTTTTGCACAAAAATGTCGTGAAGTTTTCGGCTCTCCCATTCGATATTGTATGGGAAGCAAAGCAATGATTAAATCAATTGCGATTCTTTGTGGAAGCGGTTCCTCATACTTTCAGAATGCACTTGATTCTCAAGTTGATTGCTTCATCACCGCAGATGTGAAGTATCATCAGTTTCATGAAGCCAAAGGCAATGTGATGCTTATTGATCCCGGCCATGCAGAAATGGAACAGTTCGTGGTTGAAGGTATGAGCACAATACTTCAAAAAGATGAATGTTTGCAGATGCAATTCATCATGTCTGAAGTTCTCACTTCACCCATTTACTATGTATCTTAATTTTAAAAATATTGTTTATTAATCTATCACCTAGAGCATACTATGAGTTCACTCGCTACCATGTTGGCAACGATGTCCGATATTGATTCCACACTCGACGATTTGAAAGAAGAACTTGGCGATTTGCCACAGCAAGTGAAAGATGCTGAAGAGTATGTTCGTGCAAAATCCATGCATACCGAGAAAGCCGAGAAAGATTTAAAGGAAATTGAATTATTCAAAATCAATTCAGGAAATAGACTTCTCGAGATCAAAGACAAAGAAGATCAATTGGCTCAGCAACAATTCAATGTTCGTAATAACAAAGAATTCGATGCCATCACTAATGAAATAGAAATGCTCAGAGATGAACGCAATAAGATCTATGATGAGCAAAGAACAGTTGGAGTGAAAGAAGAAAATCTCACTTCAATTTTGGAAGAAAGCAAAAAGGAATTGGAAGAAGCTCAAAAGGGATTGGCCGGGAAAGAAGATGAACTGACATCAATTTCTCATGGACACAATGATGAGATTCTTCAACATACCAAACAAAGAGCTGAATTGGCCCAAGCAATTCCTGTTTCAATATTGGCAGAATATGAAAGAATCAGAACTTTCCATAAGGATGCCGCGGTAAAAGTAAAGAAGAATAGTTGCTCCGGCTGCTTTAGCAAAGTTCCACCACAAAGAATCGTTGAAATGCGTAATAAACCAGATACAATGTTCTTATGCGAACACTGCGGACGTATTCTTCTCGGTGAATAATCATTCATGTATTTTCGGGGCTGTCGGAGAAGCGCGCCGATTAGTCGGTGAGGAAAGTCCGAACTCCACAGAGCAGCGTGCTTTGTAACACAAAGGCGATGATGCATTCCACAGGAATGAGAAGTCGACGGAAAGTGCAACAGAAAATATACCGCCGAAGCAATTCGGTAAGGGTGAAATGGTGAGGTAAAAGCTCACCGCATTTGTGGTGACACAAATGGCATGGTAAACCCCACGCGGAGCAAGGCAAATAAGAAAGAGTTGTCCTTTGGACAGTCAGACTGCTCGTTTGACATTTCCTCTTTCGGGTATGCCGCATGGAAATCATTGGCAACAATGATTCAAGATAAATGCTTCTCTTCCCTCTTGGGAAACAGAATTCGGCTTATAGACAGCTTCGATTTTCTTTTATACTTCATGCTTTGTTTACTCAATAATACAAGACCTGAATGGGTTGATATCGCCGCGGCTGATATTGATACACTCTTGATAGATCATGCTCATTGTGAAAAGAAAGCTGCTTATAATGCTCTCACCATGATTCAGAACTATCCTGAACATGAAGATATAGTCAGAGAAATGATCATTATTCTAAAAGAAGAATGGGATCATTTTGAAAGAGTATATGAACGCATTCGTAATAAAGATCTGAAACTTGTAAAAGATTCAGGAAATGAATACGCAAAACAACTTTCTAAACACATCAGAAAGCATGAACCGGAAAAGATGCTTGATTTATTGCTAATTGATGGTTTAATTGAAGCTCGATCATGTGAAAGATTCTCACTCCTTGCAAAGTCCGAGTCCATATCCCAAGATTTACGGGATTTTTATCAAGAACTCTTCGCTAGTGAGGCAGGTCATTATCGCACATTCACCGATCTTGCCAGAAAATACTTCCCTACCGAAACAGTAAAACAAAGAATGCATGAATTGGCAATGATTGAGGCAAAAATCATGGATACTCTCGGCCATCAACCAACAATGCATGGTTGAATAATGAATTCCCCCTCAATTATATTCATGGGCACACCGGACTTTGCCGTACCTTCACTTAAACTACTTCATGAACAATTGGGTGTGAAAGCTGTTGTTAGTGTACCGGACAAACCTGCCGGAAGGGGTCGTAAAATACAAAGCTCTCCGGTAAGCATCTGCGCCAATGAATTGAATATCCCGCTGTTTACCCCAACTCGTTTGAAAGATCCGGATTTTGTCTCGCAAATAGCCTCACTACAACCTGATATCATTATAGTGATTGCATTCCGCATTTTGCCAAGAGAAGTGTACTCACTTGCGAAACTGGGCGCATTTAACATACATGGAAGTTTGCTTCCAAAATATCGTGGTGCAGCTCCAATACAGTGGGCAATCATCAATGGTGAAACGCATACTGGTTTAACATCATTTTTACTCAATGATACTGTTGACACAGGAAATATCATTGATCGATATTTATGTGATATTCCGAATGATATGACAGCAGGCGAGCTCTTTGAAGCATTGAAAATCCCTGCTGCTAATCTAGCACTTTCAACATGCAAAGCTTTGATCAATCATTCAGTGATTCCTCAAGTTCAAAATGATTCGGATGCTACTCCAGCTCCAAAACTATTCCGCGATGATTGTAGAATCATATGGACAAAGTCATGTTCTGAGATTCATAATCTAGTGCGAGGAACAAATCCCAAACCGGGTGCATGGACAATATTCAATAATGCTTCATTGAAAATTCTCAAAACACAATGTATTTCAAAAGATGTAGAATTAGGATCAGGACAATATCTCATTACAAATGATTCTTTTCTCGTAGGAACCGGATATGGGGTTGTTTCACTTTTGAAAATACAAGAAGAAGGTAAACCAGCTCTGGCTATTTCTGATTTTCTGCGTGGGTATAGACATGCACGCGAAGGACATTTCACATGATGGATCCATTGGAATTTTGGACAATTTGCAATGCGAATGGAATCTTGCTCTCACGAGAACAAGTCTCTACTTTTGAGCGTTTTCACAATGAATTGATCTATTGGAATGAAAAAGTGAATCTCATTTCAAGAAAAGATATGGAGAATATCTGGGTTCGTCATTTCATGCATTCACTCAGCATAGTCAAATCACAATTACTAATTGATAAAGCAAAATGTCTGGATGTTGGTTGTGGTGGAGGCTTTCCAGGAATTCCAGTAGGCATAGCTCGTCCTGATCTTTCAATTTCCATGGTAGATTCCATTGCAAAGAAAATGAAATTGACTTCCATGTTTGCTGAACATACGGGACAAAGAAATTTCACATCATATACTTCCAGAATGGAAGATCTTGCACAAAACAAGCAACAACTTTCACATTATGACTATGTGATTGCAAGAGCAGTTGCTCCAATTACCTCACTCATACAATGGACAAAACCCTTGTTGAAGAAGAATGGGAAATATGTGCTTTTGAAAGGTGGTGATTTGACCTTGGAAAAACAAGATGCAATCACAGCTTTTCCCAATCTTTCCATTGAAGAAATCCAAATTCATTGGAATGGAATTGAATGGTTCACTCAAGAAGATAAAAAGATTATTGTGTGTTCATTTATTTCTTAGTCAATATTGATCTTTCCTACTGATCTCATTGAATGAAATGTCATATTCACTAGTATTGGATAACTTATCCACATATAACTTTTCTAGTTTCATATAGTTCTAATCGCTATACCTTCATTTATTGTCAATAACTTACACGACTTGCATATATTTTTGGGCTAATTTTCTGAACATACCATCAATAAGTTAATTCTCTAATCGTTAGTAACATGGTTTTCAACGACATACCTTTGTAAGAGCAAAAGAATGAAGCATTTATGAATTTTTTTCAATTTGAATAATGCTTTCTCAAGAGGTATATTGTGATTCACATCGAGCAGCAACGATGTGATAGTTTTACACACTATCTAGGGAGTAACCGATGGTAGGAATCATCAAACACATATATGGACTGTGCGTCTTGTCATTATGCATGATGCTTTTTCATGCACCGCCTGTACTTGCACAAAAGTCGCAGCAGAGTCAATCCACCCAACAAGTCATCAAATCTGAAGGCGACCAAAAAAATGCCGCAGATTTTGTCATTTCTCAAAAATTGGAAAAAGCTAGACAAAAGTATCTCAAAGCTTTGACTGCGATTGAGAATGATGACACACTATCGATTCCACGCTTATTTGAAGATGCAGTTCAGGCATTGAACTCCCTGGCAAGCTATCCCGGTATTGAATCTAATGATGATTTCGCCGACTTGGCGCAATCCATAATCGATGATTATGAGAGTTATGTTCAAATCATTGACAGTTTGCCTGAGAGCTCTTCGGCATTTATGCTCCGAAACAAAATCTACCAAGAAGTTGAGGAAATTGACCCCAATTCTCCGGCGATGTCAACTTTACAATTTGCCAGTTCCCGAGTTTCAGGTGCTCCCGGAATTCCGGGGATGACAATTCCATTGGAGATAAATGAATATGTCCAGAAAAACATAACATTTTTGTCTCAAGACAAAGGAAGAAAGTTTTTCAAACGTTGGATAGAAAGAAGCAGTCGCTGGTTTCCAATGCTGAAGCGCATTGCCAAAGAAGAGGACATGCCGGAAGAGATCATTCATCTTTCGATGATTGAAAGCGCTTTAAACCCGAATGCTGTATCATGGGCAAAAGCTGTCGGCATGTGGCAGTTCATGCAAGCTGCAGCGAGTGATTATGGTCTAAAAATGACTTCATGGGTTGATGAAAGAAGAGATCCTGAGAAATCAACCAGAGCAGCCATGAGATATCTCAAGTGGTTGTATAATGAATTTGGTGATTGGCATTTGGCTTTGGCCGCCTATAACAGTGGTCCAAATGGTCCTGTTCGCCGTGGGATTGCACGCCTTCAGAAAGATGCACCGACATTCTGGGATATTCGAGAATACTTGCCAAAAGAAACCAAAAACTATGTGCCTCTTTTCATAGCAACTTCAATTATTTGTTTGAATCAAGAGCAATATGGTTTTACAAAAGATGAATTGGCATCCGAGCCGGAATATTCATATGAAACATATCCTATTGATGGTTCAATCAGTCTTAAAACACTCGCGAAGTGTTTGAATGAACCGGTTGAAAATCTGAAGAATTTGAATCCTGAATTGGTGGGTCTAACCACTCCTCCGGATAGCGATAAGCCATATGATCTGAAACTCCCGATCGGAAGTAAAGAACTATTTGCAGCAAATTTCTCTAAGTTGACTGAAGAAGAGTTAAATCCTTGGGTAATTCATACTGTTGATAAAGGCGAAACAGTCTCCAGCATTGCCGGACAATATGCAGTGAATACTCAGGATATTATCGGAAGCAATAAACTTCCTTCCGGTAATAAAGTAAAGAAAGGGATGACTCTCCGCATTCCTCGTGAAGCTTTGGGAACAGCAACAATTGCAAAGGTTAAAAATGATTCAATCATTGAATCTAATCCTGTTGCGACACAAAACAATACTACACAAAGCCCGATTATTGCCAGCAACAATCAAGTTAAGGATACAATCCTTGAGCAATCACCCAAGAAAGAAACAACAATCAGGTCAAATCCTAATCCTGTAATTTCTGCACCGGTGATTGCAGAGAAGCAGACTCCCATTCAATCTCAGCCGATTGAATCACAAGTTCCAAGTGTGACTTCAAATGCTAAAATTGAAAATACTGCATCACAAAATGTGATTGTATCCAATCAAGTTACTACTCAAATTGCTTCGAATTCGGATCAAACACAAGCCGAACAAACACAGAAGAAAAGTGGTCGTGCTCATGTGAAGCATATTGTCAGATCAGGAGAAACACTGTACTCTTTGGCACAGCGTTATGGCGTTCGCATGACGGATCTTAGAAATTGGAATGGTATTACATTCGATGCCAATCAATTGTCCGAAGGACAAGAATTGATAGTATCTTCCACAGCAAGTCCTAAACTCGTATATATTCAGTCAGAAAAGAACAGAGACAATTCACCTTCACTGAAAAGAGGCGGTAAACACACTGTTAAGAAAGGTGAAACTCTCGCACAAATCGCTGATGATTATGGAGTGGATCTTGAGTCATTGCGACAAGAAAACAAAATCAAGAAATCAGGTTCGGTTCAATATGGAACAGTTCTACGAATTCCAAATCAAAAATACGCAGATGAAAGAGCCACCAGAGCTGTTTCCAAGCGTAGAGCATCGGGTTCTACTTTAAAAGTGCATTCACTTAAAAAAGGTGAAACACTCTCCAAAATTGCGGCGATGTATAATGTGAGTGAAAGAGATCTTCGCTCATGGAATCCCGGAATAAAAGCAAACAAGATTGTTCGTGGACAAAAAATCAAGCTCTATGCGAAAGTCACCGGAAAAGGAAGTTCATCGGATTCACGCAGCAAGTCTTCTTCCAAACTGCCAAAGCAGTATAAAGTTCGCAAAGGTGATTCAATGAAAAGCATTGCAAACAAATTCGGCATTTCAGTGAGTCAGCTGAAAAAGAAAAACAAAAAAGCAGGTGAAGGAAAACTAAAAGCCGGACAATCTTTACGATTGCAATAAGCTATTAGTATTTAAAATTGGTCAAACGGCGAAACATTTACTTGTTTTGCCGTTTTTTTTGAAAATGAGATTATGATTCAAAGACTCATCCACATATCATTTCTTTTCTTGTGCATCACTCTGAATGCTCAGCAATCACTGAGAACAATAGAGAATGAAGCATTTGGACTTGGTGAAAAATTGGAATACAAAGTCGGCTATCAATTTGTCAAAGCCGGTGATGCATATTTCCATATTCAACCGAAGTCTGTGATGTATAAAGGAAGACCGTGCTATGATATTCGATTCGAAGTGCGTTCTCTCAAATCATTGGACTGGCTCTATCGAGTGCATGATTTGTATAGAACCATTGTTGATATCGATGGCATTTATCCATATTATTTCGAACAGAGAATCCGTGAAGGTGGTTATAGCAGAGATGCCAAAGCATATTTTGACCACTCTGGGAAAAAGGCAATGGTCGGAGATAAATCATTCCCCTTCCCTACATTTTCCCATGATATAGTATCTGCATTTTTCTTTGTTCGTACAATGGACTTACAAACCAAGAAGAAAGGTGATGTCATTCAAATGAAAAACTTTGTTGATGATAGTACCTATACATTGGGAGTAAAGATTCATGGAAAACAAACCGTGACCGTTGAAGCCGGGACATTTGAGTGCATTGTCATTGAACCAATGGTGACCAAAGGCGGACTCTTTAAAAGTGAAGGGAAAATTCTCATATGGGTTACTGATGATGAGAGAAAAATTCCAGTAAAAGTAAGTACGAAAGTCCTCATAGGGGCCATTGAAGCGGAATTGACGAGATTTTCCGGAACAAGAGGACCTGTCAATGCAAAAATCAAATGATGAAGGATGTAAATTAGGTTCTGATTAGTGTTTTTACCGTAAATTTGCCCATATCTTTTTATGCATATTCACTCTCAATTCGAGCAGAATTATGTCAGTCAAACAAGACACCATCACCGATACAATCGACATCACTGCAAATCTTCGCTCACTTTATGAAGAATTAGTAGGTGAATTAAAACCTGAAGTTCGAAAAATCATTGAAGAATGGGATACGACAACCAATAATTATAGAAATGAAGAATTCACTTATATGGTTCGCAATAAAGAGATTAAAGTTGCGAATTTCATTGAATCACTAAGTCACACAAAAATCCCCAAGATTTCAATTCCTACTTTCAAGGATTGGGGTGAAATTGTCCGATGGACCATGCGTGAAAATTTTCCCGGAGAATTTCCATATACAGCAGGTGTATATCCATTCAAGAGAACCGGAGAAGATCCAACCAGAATGTTTGCAGGTGAAGGTGGACCGGAAAGAACCAATAAGCGTTTCCATTATCTCAGCCATGGAATGCCTGCGGCACGATTGTCGACAGCATTTGATAGCGTAACTTTATATGGTGAAGACCCTGATCCAAGGCCTGATATTTATGGAAAGATTGGCAATAGTGGGGTTTCGATAGCTACACTCAATGATGCAAAAAAATTGTATTCCGGTTTTGATTTATGTGATCCTAAAACATCAGTCTCAATGACAATCAATGGTCCGGCTCCAATGCTTCTTGCATTCTTCATGAATGCTGCGATTGATCAAGAATGTGAAAAATACATTCATGAGCATGGTCTAGTTGAAGAAGTCAAAGCAAAGATTTCCGATATCTATGCACAAGCCAATCATGAATTACCCGATTATTGCTCAAATCCCGCCACAGATAGTCATGAATTGCCAGATGGGAATACAGGACTTGGATTGGTATTGCTTGGTATTACCGGTGACAAAGTACTGTCTCCGGAAGTCTATGCACATTGCAAAGAACGCGCATTGAAAACTGTACGCGGAACTGTTCAAGCCGACATTCTGAAAGAAGATCAAGCGCAAAACACATGTATTTTTTCGACTGAATTTGCGCTCAAGATGATGGGAGATATACAAGAGTATTTCATCCATAAACAAGTGCGAAACTTTTACTCTGTTTCAATTAGTGGTTATCATATAGCCGAAGCAGGTGCAAATCCAATCACGCAATTGGCTTTCACCTTGGCAAATGGGTTTACATTCGTTGAGTATTATCTCTCACGAGGAATGGATATCGATGATTTTGCACCCAATCTTTCATTCTTTTTCTCAAATGGAATTGATCCTGAATATGCAGTGATTGGTAGAGTCGCTCGCAGAATATGGGCAAAAGCCATGAAGAATATATATGGCGGTAATGAACGTTCACAAATGCTGAAATATCATATTCAAACATCCGGTAGATCTCTTCATGCACAAGAGATTGATTTCAATGATATTCGAACTACATTGCAAGCACTCTATGCGATATATGATAATTGCAATTCTCTTCATACCAATGCCTATGATGAAGCAATTACAACTCCGACTGAAGAATCAGTAAGAAGAGCAGTGGCAATTCAACTTATCATCAATCGTGAATTGGGCTTGGCAAAAAATGAGAATCCTTTGCAAGGTTCATTCATCATCGAAGAATTGACAGATCTCGTCGAAGAAGCGGTCTATGCCGAATTCAATAGAATCTCAGAAAGAGGCGGAGTATTGGGTTCGATGGAAACCATGTATCAAAGAAATAAAATACAGGAAGAGTCGCTGTATTATGAGACATTGAA
>DBCJ01000033.1:0-4277 GCA_002293005.1 Ignavibacteria bacterium UBA961
AATGGATGTGCAATGATGTCGGACACCATGATCATTCGCATGATTGATGCACCGAAAATGAAGATATCAGGATTAGGAGAATATTGCGCGAATGACATTCTCACTTTATATGCCGACCCCGCTCCGAATTTCACGCAAACATGGTCTATAATAAATGGTGATATCATTGGAATCAATACAGCAGATTCTGTGAAGATTCGCATGCAGAAATCAGGTATTGTTCAGCTTGAGAGAAAGCAAGGAAATTGCACTTTCTCGCAAAGAGATTCTGTGAGAGTTTTTCCCGCAGTATTAGGGAAAATCACTGTGATTGGAAATCCTGAATCTTGCGAAGGTGATACTGTATTTCTTTCGATTGAAAGTGATATTCGTGAATATACTTGGTCGGATGGAAGCAAGGGTAAAAAAACATTGACTCGTTCCGGGATATTCTGGGCTGATATTGAAGATCGAAATGGTTGTATTTCACGATCGGATTCCGTCACGATACGATTCAATGCCCCTCCAGTGAAGCCCACAATCACTGTGAATGGAGATTCACTCATTGCATCAAGCGCAACTGCATATCAGTGGTATTCTGAAAAGGGAGAAATTCAGAATGCTCGCTCTCAATGGTTCAAACCTGATACAACAGGCCTTTATCGCGTGCGTGTGTGGAATGTAGAGGATTGTTCAAGCATTTCCGATCCATTCTCTTTCATCAGAGTAACTGCATTGCCAAAAGAAGAAAGGCAAGCATCCAAGATTCTTGGTCATCCGATAGACAAAGAATTGCGCATCCTTCATCCATATCAAAATCCTCAAATTTCCATCTTCAATATGCTTGGAATACAGGTATATCAAGAAAGGGTAGAATCATATCAACATTCGATATCAGTTGAGCATTTACCTCAAGGATATTATTCATTAATAATCGATTCTGAAGTTCTACCGATACTGATTCTTCGCTAATATCTCCCTTCAAAAACCCCTCCCATGAATTGAAAATTTCAGATTTGATTGTAATGCTAGATTAGCAGTGCAGTTTTGTTGTTTTTGGGAAATAAACTTAAAAAAAGTCCGTACTAATTAAGTAATGACTACGGAGAATGACCTCATAAATTTGCTCATACTTTGGAGATGATGATGAATACTGCTCCAAAAGGGAATACAACAGCAATTGAGGTTATATGTCAAAGCGGAATAATCAGTCATCGGGAACTGAGAAAAGAGGTAGGATGAGTCGCGGAAACAGGAAACGCGTCGAATCAGACACAAAATTTTCATCCATGCAGTCTGAATTGATGAGCAAGACACTTGAGCTCATTCAAATAAAAGATGTCATGGGAAATGCACATAGAGCATTGTCGGGATTGAAGAAGGAAATTGACAGGGCTGATCTTAAGATCATGTTGAAGGAGATATTGCGTTCATTGCAGGTGGAAGGTCCGAAGAAGCGCGATTGGGAATTGTTTCACTCGCAATTGCGGATGTACAATGAACCGTTCATGGAGGCATTGTGCAAAAAATTTCCTACGCTTTCACATCAGGAGATTCGCATTGCATCTCTTCTCAAGTCCGGCATGACCACCAAGGAGATTGCAGAACTTTTTGCAATTCAGGTTAGGACTGTTGAGAATCATCGTTTCAGTATTCGAAAGAAGATGCAGATTGGCACAGATAGGGATTTAGTATCTGAATTGCAGAATCTTGCATGAGTTAATCAGGGAAATACTTTGTTGGTAAGAAAAACTCATTAGATTTGCATCATTGATTTGACATAGGCCTCAAGTTTTGTCAGTAATTGACAAGAAGGAATCAGGTGTAAATCCTGAGCTGTCGTGCAACCGTGAATCCAATCGGATCAGCCGGATACTTCCCTTGAGAGTCAATGCATAGCACTCACGAGAAGGTGCGGGCATCTGCGGTTCAGTATATGACCATGGCCACACTTTCCATTTATTCTAAGGTGTTGATACCATGAAGTCACAGATGAATAGCAAACTCATTCTACTTTCTGCACTCATTCTTATTGCCGCATTCGGCAGAATCATTCCACATCCATATAATATGTCACCAATTGCCGCTATGGGCTTATTGGGTTCTGCGTATTTTTCTCGAAAATGGATGGCTTTATTGATTCCATTCCTAGCCACTTGGTTCAGCGATCTCTTCATCAACAATGTGATCTATGCTGAATTATTCGATGGATTTACTTGGTTTTATGCGGGTTCTGCTTGGGTTTATGGTAGTTATGCATTGATTATCATGATGGGCTATATTCTTTTGAATACGGTATCAATAGCACGCATTGTATCGAGCAGCATTCTTGCGACTTCTCTATTCTTTATCATCACGAATTTTGGTGCTTGGATTGGAAATCCTATGTATCCACAATCTTTTGAGGGATTGATGATGAGTTATGCCGCAGGTTTGCCATTCTTGCAAGGCAGTTTTGTTGGTGATTTGATGTATTCTGGTATATTATTCGGTGGTTTTGCATTGGCAGGCAAGACATTGAATATTGCGATTGCCAAAACAGAGCAGATATGAAAAGCATGCTGAAGATGCTTGTTATGCTTTTTAGTATGACAAGCATATATGCACAATTTCCAGACAGAGTGGGTATGCTGGGCAGTGATGCAATTCCAGCCGATCAATTGGGTTTGAAATGGGGTGTTTCATGTCAAGTAATGCCGGGATTTCTTTCCATTGCTAATCAAAATGGAGAAAAAGTTGGCATTGATGATGTGAATAATGCGATTGGTTTTGCGGATCAAAATGTGATCAGTTTGGGGGATGCTGGTGTGGCGACAATGATGTTTGCGCAACCGATTACAGATGGTCTGGGACCTGATTTTGCCGTATTTGAAAATTCCTTCGAAGACTACTTCTTGGAACTTGCTTTTGTTGAAGTGAGTAGTGATGGTGTGCATTTTGTGCGTTTTCCTGCAACTTCACTGACTTCTTCTGTAAAGCAAATCGGACCATTCGATCGTATTCCGGATGTGCGTAAGCTCAATAATCTCGCCGGAAAATATCGAGGTGGATTTGGTACTCCATTTGATTTGTCTGAATTGAAAGATAGTGCCGGAATTGATATCCAATCTATTACGCATATTCGTGTTATTGATGTGATTGGTTCAATTGATCCGCGCTTTGCTTCCTATGATTCAGATGGAAACATTATCAATGATCCTTGGCCTACACCATTTTCAACATGTGGTTTTGATTTGGATGCTATTGCAGTGATCAATGAGAGAGTGCAAAGCGAAGGGAAGATAGAAGTAGCACCGAATCCCGTGCATGCAAGCGCTGATGGGCTGGCCAGAGTGATTTCCGGTTTGCAACAATTTGATATATATACCATGGAAGGTGTATGGGTGAGTCGAGTGGAGAATGGGTTCATTTCCATTTCAGGACTTTCCGCCGGATTATATCTCATGCGGGGAATTGAACAGGGGAGTATTCAAGCAGGCACATTAATGATTTTACGCTGATTATTTTTTCTTTAATGCTTTTTCGAGATCTCCACCGAATGTTGCGATCATCTTGCGCAATACATCATAATCTTTGTCTGTAGTCGGTGCCAATCCTTCCACGCTATATGTGGCATACAATGTTTCTTTTCCTGCTGGTGTGGATTGAAAATCAAGCAATGCTTGAATCAATTCTTTTTTCATGTCATCCGGAAAATCTGCACGAAACACAAATGGATCATTCGGTATGCTCTCCGTGAATCCTATGATTTTGACCGCTGAAAAAATGTCAGGATACTGTTTGCTTACGCGAGCTCTTGCATCAAGGATTTCTCCTGTCTTTTTATCCGGTGGAGAATAATACGTTGCGCCAGCTTCAACTTGATCTTGATAGACCATTGTAACCACATTATCATGTCTCATCGCAAAGACTTCTTCAGCGGGTTTGATGCCTTTTTTGTCGAGCAAGGCTTTGGGGAGAATATAGCCTGAAGTTGATGCTGCATCGACAAATGCGACTTTTTTCCCTCGAAGATCATCGATGGAATTGATTCCGCTATTTGCTTTTGCTATGAATTGTCCGCGATAGGTGGTTTCTCCATCTCTGCGAATGACTTTCAATGCGGCTTTGACGCCATATTTTTGATGTGCGAGAATATAACTGAATGTATTCATTGCGGCAATGTCAGCTTTCCCGCTTCCAAAAGATTCCACTACTGCAATGAAACTCGTTGGAAATGTAGCCACGAAATGGTATCCCGTTTTTGCTTCTAGATATGCCACAAGACTATCGGCGCTATTACTCAATTTCTGAGCATC
>DBCJ01000033.1:4376-5812 GCA_002293005.1 Ignavibacteria bacterium UBA961
TGATGCTCAGATAGAGCAAAATCACGGCTATGAGGGATAGATAGATTGATCCTATTTTCATGGTATTCGCATGGTTTTGGCTATCCCATGCCGATTTGGTAGTTTTGAATCTGTTTTTGTACGAATATCCAACAATTTAGCGGTTCAGAGAGGAATCGCGAAAACAATTTTCAATACTTGGTCAACCACCATGAATATCCACGAGTATCAAGCCAAAGAAATTTTGCGTCGCTATAATGTCCCTGTGCTCAAAGGGAAAGCGGTTTTTTCAGCAGATGAAGCCGGCTCAGTAGCCAAGAGCGAATTTGTTGACAATGGAATTAATGTAATTGTTCTCAAATCACAAATTCATGCCGGAGGAAGAGGCAAAGGTGTCATGCATGACACACAAACCAAGCAGCCTTTGGAATTATATGGTAAGCCGGTTCGTGGTGTCACCGTGATTTATGATGGTGATATCGCTGAAAAGGCAAAGCAATATGCTGAAGCAACTTTTGAAAATACGCTCGTGACAATTCAAACAGGTGAAGCCGGCAAAGTTGTTCGTCGCATGTTCATCGAAGAAGGTTGTAAGATTGCTCATGAATATTATTGCAGTATTCTTCTTGATCGTGATACTGCACGCAATATCATCATGGTTTCTACCGAAGGCGGTATGGACATCGAAGAAGTTGCCGAGCATACACCGGAAAAAATCTTGAAAGAATTCGTTGATCCATCAATCGGATTCCAACAATTCCAAGCGCGCCGTATGGCATTTGGTTTGGGATTGAGTGGTCAGGCATATAAGAGTTTCCTCACATTCATTGAAAAGCTATATCATGCTTATGAAGACATGGATTGCAGTATGCTTGAGGTGAATCCACTCGTTGTGACTGAAGATGGTGAATTCATAGCACTCGATGCCAAAGTGAATTTTGATGACAATGCATTGTATCGTCATCCTGATTTCGTGGAATTGCGTGATGAATCAGAAGAAGATCCACTCGAAGTGGAAGCATCAAAATTCAATTTGAATTATATCAAACTTGATGGTAATGTTGGTTGCATGGTGAATGGTGCAGGCTTGGCAATGGCCACGATGGACATTATTCAACTTGCAGGTGGAGCGCCGGCCAACTTCTTGGATGTTGGAGGTGGAGCAAATGTTGAGCGTATCGCGAATGCTTTCCGCATCATGACAAATGATCCTGCAGTGGAATGCGTGCTCATCAATATTTTTGGTGGCATTGTTCGTTGTGATCGTGTTGCAAATGGTATTGTTCAAGCACTCAAACAAGTCTCTGTTTCCACACCTGTGATTGTTCGTCTCGAAGGGACAAATGCAATCGAAGCAGGCGAAATTTTGAAGAATTCCGGAATGGAATTCCTCGTGGCAACAACACTCGAAGATGCTGCGAATAAAGTGACTATTGCGCTTTCGAAATGATGTGATT
>DBCJ01000033.1:5868-6699 GCA_002293005.1 Ignavibacteria bacterium UBA961
TATTATGATGTCGCCCCTATGGGGCTTGCACACCGAGCGAAGCCGATGCACACCGAGCGAAGCCGAGGTGTGACTTTGATTTTTTCACCAATTGGTTTTAGATATTATGGCATTCGATCTTGAGATGATACGGAAGGTATATGCCGCACTTCCCGGGAAAGTACAGCAGGCAAGAACACTTCTTGGCAGACCATTAACTCTTGCTGAGAAGATTCTCTATGCACATATGTCTGATATGCCTTCAGCTCCTTATCAGCGTGGCGCATCATATGTGGATTTCAATCCTGATCGCGTGGCCATGCAAGATGCTACCGCACAGATGGCGCTTCTTCAATTCATGAGTGCAGGTATTCCACAAGTAGCAGTGCCTTCAACCGTGCATTGCGATCATTTGATTCGTGCAGAGCATGGTGCGGACAATGACTTGAAGCAATCATTGATTGAAAATGATGAAGTATTTGCTTTCCTTGGATCTGTATCGCAGAAATACGGTATTGGTTTTTGGAAGCCGGGTGCGGGAATCATTCATCAAGTTGTCTTGGAAAATTATGCATTCCCCGGTGGCATGATGATCGGTACAGATTCTCACACACCGAATGCTGGTGGACTCGGAATGATTGCAATCGGAGTTGGTGGTGCAGATGCCGTTGATGTGATGGCAGGCATGCCATGGGAATTGCAAATGCCAAAACTCATCGGTGTGAAATTGACAGGAAAGATGAGTGGTTGGACCTCAGCAAAAGATGTGATTTTGAAGCTTGCCGGTATCTTGACCGTGAAAGGTGGTACAGGTGCAATCGTTGAATATTTCGGTGATGGATGTGCATCATT
>DBCJ01000122.1:0-8371 GCA_002293005.1 Ignavibacteria bacterium UBA961
ATGTCATTGCTCATGTTTCTAAGCTTCACCTATATCGAAGTATGGGATATCTCCTTTTATTTGAATCATTATTATGCAGTGAGTTTATTCACTTTGATTCTCTGCATGCTACCCGCTCATATGACTGCATCTCTTGATGTTCAATCAGGTCGCGTAAAAGAAGCGAGCGAAGTGCCTTATTGGACACATTTGATTGTATTCTTTCAAATCGGAATTATCTATGTCTATGCCGGTATTGCAAAAGTCAATGCTGATTGGCTCTTCTCCGCTTTGCCTCTCAAGATTTGGCTTCCCGCGCATGCATCATTGCCGGTTATTGGTCCTTTGCTCGCATTGGACTTCACGGCTTATGTTTTCTCATGGTTTGGTATGCTCTATGATTTGATCATCATTGCATTCATGATCAACACAAGAACTCGGTATTATGCATTTGTCACTGTTGTGATATTCCATTCAATCACAGGACTACTCTTTCAAATCGGAGTATTTCCGATTGTCATGATATTCATGGCAACATTGTTTTTTGATGCTTCCATTCATCAGAATATCATTCAACGATTCTTTTCTAAGAGAACTCAACAAGCTGAAATAATCACAGTGAGTCTGCCGAAATATGGTATTGCATTACTCGGCATATATGTGACATTTCAATTGTTGTTTCCATTGCGTTATGCTCTCTATCCCGGGAATCATCAGTGGACTGAACAAGGATATAGATTCGGATGGCGTGTGATGCTGACAGAAAAATCAGGCAATGCGCAATTCGTGATCACTGATAGAACATCCGGAAAAACAGGTTATGTCAATAATGCTGAATGGCTTAGCGCGCATCAGGAAAAACAAATGTCATTTCAGCCGGACATGATACTTGCCTTCGCGCATTTTCTTCATGATGAATATCAAAAGCAAGGCATATATGATCCAATCGTAACTGTAGATTGTTGGGTGACAATGAATGGCAGACCATCAGCTCGACTCATTGATCCCACAGTTGATTTGTCAAGAATCAATGATGACTTCTCTCATAAAACATGGATTGCTTCATATCCGGGAGCAATACAATGAGATTGATATATCTATTGCTGTCAGTATTCTTGATTCAATCAGCATTTTCTGCCGAAAACATTTTGCCTGCTCCAAAACCAGTGACTATTACACTTGAAATAAGTAATTCGGAAACCAAAAAACCGATTATTGGAGCAAAAGTCTTTTTCTTTGATGATCAACAGACCATTCGGTCAAATACATCAGGTATTGCTATTAGGATGATGTCGACAGTAAAAGACATCATCACAGTTCGCATATCTGCTCAAGGTTTTGCATCGGAAATTGTGTCTATTCCCGTGAATGCTCCTTCGATGAATGTCTATCTTAAACTCAAAGACATCATTCTTGAAGATGTATTTGTTCAATCGGATGGCAATCGCAATGGTTTACTGGCGGGTTCATTGGAGAATGTACAACTTGCCGCAATTTTTGAAGGTAAGAAGACAGAACTCATCAATATGAATCAAATCATGTCGAATAAATCTAATGCCCAAGCCAGGCAAATCTTTGCCCGAGTTCCCGGATTGAATATCTGGGAAAATGATCAATCAGGATTACAATTGAGCATTGGTGGTCGTGGCATGAATCCAAATAGAACAGCTCATTTCAATACTCGCATAAATGGGTATGATATGGCAGCAGATGCACTTGGTTATCCTGAGAATTATTATACGCCGCCAATGGAATTCGTGGACAGAATTGAAATCGTCCGTGGTGCAGCATCAATGCAATATGGACCTCAGTTTGGAGGCATGGTAAATTTTAAGTTGAAGTCCGGACATGATACCATCCCATTTCTTGCACAAACCAGATTATTTGGTGGTTTATATGGTTTCATGAATGCCTTTGCTTCAATTCAAGGAGCGGCTCAAGATCAATTCACTTATTTTGCCGGCATATCATATAAGCGTGGAGATGGTTGGAGAGCCAATGCTGATTATTCGGCTTTGACGGCTTATGCGAATTTTGGCTATAGACCTGTTGATTATGTTTCATTGACATTCGAGACCACATATCATACATCACTTCAACATCTACCCGGTGGTTTGACCGATAGACAGTTCGAAGAAGATCCGGGATTATCATATAGAAAACATAATTGGTTCGGAGTTAATTGGAATATCAATGCGCTTCAAATGCTTGTAGAATTCTCTCCGATGTCCAGAGTGCAATCTCGCTTTTTTAATGTGAATGCAATTCGATCCTCGCAAGGAAATCTTCAGAATACATCCGTGATTGACGGCATCATCGCTCCAACACTTATCAAAGGCGAATTCATGAATTTCGGTAATGAAACCAGATTCATGCATACATTCTTTTTGGATGAAAATCCCTCGAATCTTCTCATCGGCTGGAGAGCATATCATGGTGATGCAATAAGTATGCAAGGAATACCGAATGATAGATTCTCACCAACATTTTCATATGCAGACAATCTATATCCCGAAAACATGAATATTGAAAATCCCGGTAAGAATTATTCTCTTTTTGCAGAAACAGCGATTCGTCCAACCGAGTATTGGACGATACTTCCGGGAATACGATATGAATATGTCGAGACCGGAAGCAAAGGAAGATTCACGGAAAGAGTTGTTGATTTGGCTGGAAATCTCGTGAGCACAAATGACAATTTCGAAGATAAAACTGTCGGCCGTTCAATCATTCTTTATGGAATTGGAACATCTTTCAGAATAGATCAAGATTTGGAAGTGTATGCCAATTATGCTCGTAATTTCAGAGCTATCACATTCAGTGATATTCGCGTGAATAATCCAAATCTGATCATTGATTCAACATTGGATGATGAAAAAGGATTCAATGCTGATATTGGTGTGAAGGGTCATGCATTCGGAGGATTGCTCTATTTTGATATAAGTGCTTTTTATCTTTCCTATGAGAATCGCATCGGTACGGTTTTGAAAAGTGATCGCGCTCCCCTCTTTTTACCATATCGCTATCGTACAAATATTGGTGCCACAAGAACAATTGGCATTGAGTCAATCATTGAAACAGACATATTCAAAGTGCTTGGAGTGAATACTCAGCATGGCTTAAGGGCATATCTCAATTCTTCATTCATTGAAGGTGAATATATTCGCTCTTCTTTGCCGGGAATTCAAGGAAATACCGTTGAGTATATTCCTGCAATGACCCTTCGCAGTGGATTGGAGTTGATTATGAATGACATGAGTTGTGGATTCCATATTTCTCATGTAAGCAAACAATTCTCTGATGCGAGCAATGCCATTCGATCTTCCAATCCTATTGTTGGAGTAATCCCGACATATACTGTTGCAGACATTTCATTTGTATATAAAATGAATTCCTCGATCTCAGTGGAAGCTCATGTGAATAATCTATTTGATGCCCGCTATTTCACGCGTAGAGCCGAATCATATCCCGGACCCGGAATCATACCTGCCGAACCACGCATGATGACATTGGGTATCATCATGAATTTATGATTAGTGGATGATTTCCAATCTAATTCCCTGTTCATATATTTTCCCCCATGAAGATGTACTTGTATACAGTGCATTCTCTTTCCCTTTTTCGATGATCGAAATATCCTTGCGTAAAACTGTATTCTGTTTTTGTAGTTGATTGTTCAAATATTGCTGAATATCTTTTGCTTTCTTTCGAATATCTTCTGATGCAGATTTATCGATGATGATAAGTATTTCATCTTGAGAACGAAGATATTTCTTGAGATCCATATCGATTTGTCTGAGGATCTTTGAATACGATTGTAAATCGGGCAGATAGGTAAAGGAATGACCTTGCATTTTGTTCTCATTCGACATTCGAATGTTAAAATCTTCATTGAATTCTTGTCTAATTCCTAGCTCATCGGTAAATCGCACACTCCATTGATAAGACCCCGTTCCGGCTTCACCCTGCAATAATTCACTGCCATCCAAATGAACTGAAGATGAGGTGAAAGGACCAAATGTTCTTTTGTATTTCTGTGGACCTGAAATGTCAATAAACCACTCTTTAGGAAGATTCAGAGTTTGCATTGAACATATGATGACATTTTCCGGTGGTGATACACTCACAAAGTCCATTGCGATAATTGGAATCTGACCTGAAGCAAATGTTGCATTCATGATTTCTGCATGTTCATGATGTTGTTCGCAAGGAATAAATCGCATTCGGGATGTATCTATACGCAGCAATCTTTGACAAATACCAATCATAGTTTTCTGTACTGTATTCTGCTTCACATCTGAACAAGAAGTGAAAATACAAGTGTCTGTCGACTGTTTGAGGTGATTCAATAAGAAATACAGACTCCTCTCTTGAATACACACTCTCTGCTTTGTGATGTCACTACTTTGAAACAATACATCACTTTTTGAGCACAGTAGATTTGATGTTGCATTGAATAGTCCGGGATTACTTTGTGCTTCATTGAGTTTCGTCGTAAAATCACTTATGGTCCATTCCATGATCAATGGCAAATGCTCATTCATTGCTCTTTTTCCGGCCATTTCCGAAGGTATCTTCAATGAGAATGGAATGAATGCATTAGGTGTTTCCTTGATTGGATTCAGCGTGATTGAGATTCCTGTTCGCAGAGAAAATGTCGACCAAATATTGTCGAATCCATCTTGATTCTCAGGGAATTCTCCTGTTCTTTGATTGAAGATGAGTGATGTTTCAAAGAATGGTGATATATGCAATGGCAATGAATTCATCAATTGATTGAGTTGAAAATCAGCCGAAATACCAGCGAATAATCCGGGTATGGGAGAATTCATATTTGTCAATTGATTGGTATTGACATTCTCACCAATTGTACCAATGGATTGATTGAGAAGAAAACTCAATGATGGACCACCATAAACGGAAAAAATATTCCATGGTTTGATCATCAATGCCGATTCAAAAGTCAAATATGAAAGATGTGGTTGCATGGAAAGAGATGTCGGCACAATCTCATCTTCTATGTACCCCGATCTATCATCAAAGGAAATTCTACCCAATATGAATAGTGGATCATATTCTGTTGTGATTGATATTCCAATCATTGGATTGAGTACCGATAATTCGGGTTGTCCCTTGGTAATGAAGTTAGTTTTCATTCCTATCGACTCAAAATCCTGATATCCAACGCTTATGCCATTGACCGAATTAGCAATGTCAATTCCATAGGAATGGATACGAAATTGCGCCTGAAGATGCGCTGCGAAGGCCATGATCAGAATCAAGCATAATGTAATTCTCATAATTCTCATCATGCAATGCTCATATAGTGGATATCGGTTGACTTAAGTCTTTGATATTCTTTTTTCACCATCTCATGTTCATTCTTGCGCAATTGAGGATCATCAGTGATGAGTGTTCTTGCATCTTGTTTTGTGATCTGAATTAATTGTACATCATTGACAAGATCCGTGAATTGAAAATTAGGAATGCCTGACTGTCTTGTTCCAAGATAATCGCCCGGACCGCGAAGCTTCATGTCTGCCTCAGCAATCGCAAAACCATCAGTTGTTCCAGCCATAGTCATGAGTCTTGCAATGGCTGATTTCCTTTCCATCTGCACATCTTCTGCTTCTTTCTTTTTGACTTGATATCTGAAATGATCTTTTGTTGCCAAAAAACAATATGACTGAGCATCACCTCTTCCAACTCTGCCACGCAATTGGTGTAATTGTGCAAGACCGAATCGTTCAGCATTTTCAATGAGGATGACAGTTGCATTAGGAACATCAATTCCTACTTCAACAACAGTTGTTGCGATAAGAATATCATATGTTCCTTTCTTGAAATCTTGCATGACAGTTTCTTTTTCATTCCAATGCATCTTTCCATGAAGAAGTCCGCAGGAATAGTCTGAGAATACATCGTTTTTCAAAAATTCATAATGTTCCGTAGCTGATTTGGCTGCAACTTTTTCCGATGGTTCGACAAGCGGATAAACAATATATGCCTGATGTCCCATAGACAATTGACCTTTTATGAATTCAAAAGCAGAATCCAGTGAGCTTTCGAATACGATTTCTGTCTTGATGGGTTTTCTGCCCTTTGGCATTTGTTTGATGATGGTATTGTCCAAATCACCATAGAGCGTCATGGATAATGTGCGAGGTATCGGCGTGGCACTCATCACTAAAATATGCGGAGATATCGATGAATCTTTCAGAGATGCCGATGCCATGGATTTTATTCTTGCTCTTTGTTCTACCCCAAATCGATGTTGTTCATCGATGATGATGAGTCCCAGATTATTATATCGAACTCCTGTAGTGGATTGTTCGCTTTGAGTGAATACAGCATGAGTTCCAATGATAATTTGTGCTTCCCCTTGTTCGATCGATTGTAAAATTCCTTTTCTTTCTGATGCTGTTTGCCCACCGAGCAATTGCACAATCTTGATATTCATTGGTTCGAGTAATTTGGCAAAGGAAAGAGCATGTTGCTCTGCAAGAATCTCAGTTGGTGCCATAATTACTGATTGATAGCCTGCTTCAACAGCTTGAATCATCGTAAATATAGCAATGATCGTTTTTCCACTTCCAACATCTCCCTGAAGGAGTCTATTCATTGGTCTGCCGGATGTAATGTCTTTTGATATGTCCCACAAAGCTTGAATCTGGTCCTGCGTAAGACTGAATGGCAATGATTCATGAAGTTTTCGAGCGAGAGAGCTTTTCTGTGGAAAACTCGGCCCTTTCTCCGATATGTGAACGAACGATCTTTTTGATTCAAGAAATAATTGGAAATAAAAGAGCTCCTCATATTTCAAGCGTTCTCTGGCAATGGATAATTGGATTTGATTCTCTGGCGCATGGAGTGCCATCAATGATTCATGTTTTGACATGAATCCATATTGCTTGAGTATGCCGGTCGGTATTGTTTCAGGGAATTCTTCCGATAATTCTTGTCTGATTATTTCGACGATATTTCGCATGATCTTAAGCGATATATGTGCATTTTTCAATCCTTGCGTGAGTCGATATTTGGGTAATATGATTCCTCTTAGATATTCTTCTTTCTCTTCCTCATCGAGAACAATGATATCGGGATGTTGAAAACTGAGTTTTCTCCATTTTACATCATAATCGGGTATTCCACTCACGCTAATCAAAGCATCAATAGGCAAGAGTTGTTTGAAATACTGTGCCATATTGAAAAAAACGCAGTCGGCACTAATTCCGGAATCGTCTCTGATGGTGACAATGAGCATTGATCTTTTTCCACCCGGACCAAACTTCTTTTCCTTTACAGAGATGATTCTGGCTGTAATGGTAAATTCTGATTTGATGGAAATATCGGTATTGATTTCAGAGGGTGAATGATTGCCAAGTTCTTCCTTGCGCAATTTCGAGAGGATATCAGATAATGTATGAATCGAAGTCCTATCGATATAGGCATATGGAATATACTGCAGTATGTCACGAACCGTATGAAGTCCTATCGATGCGAATGCTTCCGCTCTTTTGGGTCCTACTGACCTGACATATTGCAATGGCGAGGAAAGTTTAAGAGATGTATGTTGAGATTGTTTCTCCATAATGTACATCTATTATGATGCAAGATGTTCCTGTAAAACTCTCTTGCAGTACTCTCTATAGGAGGAATTAGGTAATGTTTCGAGCAATGATTGATATGCCTCGATATCAATGAAATTCATTCGTAATGCAATTTCTTCAAGACATGCTATCTTGAGATTTTGTCTTTTCTCTATTGCATGAATGAATTCCCCGGCTTCGAGCAAACTCTCGGGCGTTCCGGTATCGAGCCATGCGATGCCTCTACCCATTTTTTCAACTTTTAACCGTTGCTTTTGAAGATATATTTTTTGCACATCGGTGATTTCCAATTCACCTCTAGGACTCGGCTGAAGTTGTTCGGCAATGGAAATAACTTCATTGTCAAAGACATATAAACCGGGTATGGCATATTGTGATTTTGGTTTGGATGGTTTTTCTTCAATGCTGATTACAGAACCATCCGCATTGAATTCCACAACGCCATAGCGTTCTGGATCTTGAACAGGATATCCAAAAATTGTGGCGCCTTGATTATGTGCTATCGCCTGTCTGAGGAAATCTAATTTTCCATAGAAGAGATTATCACCAAGGATGAGGCAAACCTGATCAGTGCCGATGAATTCTTTACCATATATAAAAGCTTCGGCGATTCCTCTTGGAGCGGATTGTTCAGCATAGCTGATTGTGATTCCCCATTTTCTACCATCGCCGAGTAGCTGATGGAAATGTGGAGCATCATGAGGAGTAGTTATGATGAGTATATCTTGTATGCCGGCAAGCATCAAGGTAGCCAATGGATAATAAATCATTGGCTTGTCATA
>DBCJ01000122.1:8524-10351 GCA_002293005.1 Ignavibacteria bacterium UBA961
CATTCAAACTGAATGCACGGAATTATCCCTGATCATCCGCTGAATTTGAGTCATCTTCCAAATGACGATGTCTGACCATCTTGGCTTCAAAGAGGAAAATTACATTTTCTGCGATATTGGTCGCATGATCTGCCATGCGTTCAATATTGGCCAAAATTGAGATTAATTCAACGCCTTGAGAAATGATTTCAGGTTTTTCTTTCATGAGCGCGATGATATCTGCCTTGAATTGACGCTCAAGACCATCAACGGTATTATCGGTTGGTAGAATATGCTTGGCCAAATCGGCATCATTGTTCACGAATGCATCAAGAGAAGCTTTCACCATTGTATATGCGGCTGTGGTGATTTTATCAAGGCCGAAATCTTTGACCAAATTACAAATGGAGGGATCGTCAAGAACGGGATGGGAGATATTTGTTGCCATATCACCGATTCTTTCCAATTCATTATTGATTTTGATTGAAGCGAGAAGAAGTCGCAAATCGCTTGCAACGGGTTGTTGAAGAGCAAATATGCGTTGACATTGCTTATCGATTTTGATGTCGAGTTTATCGACTTTATCATCGCGTTCTATGACAAGTCTTGCAAGTCCTTCATTACATTCCAAAAGTGCTTTGAATGCGAATTCAACTTGTTCTTCCACCAAACTACCCATGCGGATCAATCTGGTGCGCAATTTGTCCAAATCATCTTCAAATGAACGATGCATATGTATATTCTCCTCTTTTTGCTTCTGCAAAACTACGATAAAATGATTATCCGAATCGACCGGTGATATAATCTTCGGTTGCCTTTTTGGATGGGCTTGTGAAGAGTGTTCTTGTCTTATCGAATTCAACAAGATCACCCATATAGAAAAATCCGGTTGAATCACTTACTCTTGCGGCCTGTTGCATATTGTGTGTCACGATTACAATCGTATAAGAATCTTTCAATTCTTCGATAAGTTCTTCGATTTTTGCTGTTGAGATTGGATCGAGTGCCGAACATGGCTCATCCATGAGCAATATTTCCGGGTTTACCGCAACAGCTCTGGCAATGCATAGACGCTGTTGTTGTCCACCTGACAGACCCGTTGCAGAATCATGCAAACGATCTTTGACTTCATCCCATAATGCGGCTTTTTTTAAACTATTCTCAACGATGGAGTCCACTTCAGAAGTAGGTGGTTTATGATTGAGTCGCAAACCATATGCAACATTCTCATAGATGGATTTTGGAAATGGAATGGATTTTTGAAAAACCATGCCTACCTTTTTCCGTAATTCCACAACATCAATGTCCGGATCATATACATTTGTCTCATCAATGCTAAGCATTCCATCCGCAGAGAAAGAATCAATGAGATCATTCATTCTATTGATGGATCTGAGAAGTGTTGATTTACCGCAACCAGATGGACCAATGAAAGCTGTCACTTTATTTGTTTGCACATCAAGTGAAATATCTTTCAATGCATTCTTTTC
Organism: Ignavibacteria bacterium UBA961; assembly: GCA_002293005.1. Lineage (GTDB taxonomy): Bacteria > Bacteroidota > Ignavibacteria > Kapaibacteriales > UBA961 > UBA961. Next base: position 9,994 of record DBCJ01000122.1, read on the forward strand.
TCCGTAGAATACATTGAAATTTCTGATGCGAATTTTAATGGTGTCTTTTGACATGATAGTAGTCTCAAATTCAAGAATTATTCTTTCTGATTCTCATTCGAATGAGTCCGGCCGTAATATTCAAACTAAATGCAAGCAAGAGCAATACCAATGTTGATGAATATTGGAGTGGCAATGCTTCTGCAGCATTCGGTGACTGCGTAGCGAGCACATAAATGTGATAACCCATGTGCATGAATTGATCCGTAAGCGAACTTGGCAATTCAGGAAGTGAATAGACCGCACCAACAAAAATAACAGGTGCCACTTCACCGGCTCCTCTGCCAATTGCAAGTATTGATCCCGTAAGAATACCTGT
>DBCJ01000095.1 GCA_002293005.1 Ignavibacteria bacterium UBA961
TTTTTGGAAAACATTCCGTCCATTTCTTTGGAGAACGCTTGCATTGGTTCATGCAATTCTGTCAATAAGTTTATTCCCTTCTCCGTAATCTTTGTCAATGACATCCGCTTATCGGTTTCACTGGAAATCCTTTCTGCCAATTTTTCCGATACAAGTCCATCAATCAATCTTGTGACATCAGGTGCTTTTTCTAACATCCTTTCAATAATGTCTTTGCGACAATACCCTTCAGGTTTTCCTTTCAGGATTCGTAGAATATTATACTGCGAATGAGTCAAGTTTTTCAAACCACATACAGCCAATTGCTTTCGTTTGATAATATCTGCAGACACAAGAATACTTAACATTGCTTGCTGTAATTCAGATACAAAGCGGTCTTGTTTCAAACGAATATGTATTGGTGAATCATTCATGGTTCAAATATACGTGTTCAAACATATATGTTCCAACACATTTATTATTTTATTACTTTTCAAGTACTTTTTTGATCCTATACAGTAACATGACTAATCCAATCGAGATCTATCTTCAGCAATTTGATGGACTTAAACTCAAGAAGCTAAAGGAAATGCGTGCAATTCTTCAGAAAGCTCTTCCTGAGGCAGAAGAGTGTATTTCCTATGGTATGCCCGCATATCGTATGTCAAAAGTCTTGGTATACTTTGCTGGAAATAAGGAACATGTCGGATTCTATCCTACATCTTCCGGAATTAGGAAGTTTGAGCAAGAGCTTGGCGATTGGAAATACTCGAAGGGTGCGATACAATTTCCATATGAACGGACATTGCCAAGTGATTTGATCACTCGCATCGCAGTAATGAGAAAAAAAGAAGTTGAGTGAGGCTCAAAGGGAATACAAGCTATATGGCTAATCCAGGCATATCCCCGAAACGAGCAATACCATCATATCCTAGTTCACCACCGAAGACAAATTAATATAATACAAAGGCATCTTCGGTATTGCAGGGGAAATTGAGATAGATGCTGTTTCTTCCCATGATAATCACTCAAGATAGATGGTACATCATTGTTTTTTTGAGTTATAGTAAGTGTATAAAATATGCTAATTTCGTCACACTCATAATGACTGAAATACCATGATACAAAAGTTGTTTTCATCGCTTAGACATACACCCATACAATCTCAATTGAAGCATGATCCATTTTTCAATGAATTGAGAGCAAAGGAATATTCCAGACTTGATTCTGCAGGTCATGTGTATCTCGATTATACGGGAGGAAATCTCTATGCCGAATCACAACTATTGAAGCATCAGTCATTATTAAGACAGAATGTATTTGGGAATCCGCATTCAACGAATCCATCATCACAATTTGCAACAAAACTCACCGAAGAAGCCAGACAAGAAGTACTCAACTTTTTCAATGCCGAGGATTATTTCTGCATCTTCACGCAAAATGCCACAGAGGCATTGCATATCGTTGGTGAGTGTTATCCATTCGGAGAAGATTCACAATTTGTATTGCTTGCAGACAATCACAATTCGGTAAATGGAATTCGCGAGTATTGTCGTTCAAAGAATGGCGACTTCACTTATGTGCAGACATACTATGAAGATTTGATGATTGACGAAGAAACATTGCTTCGCGAACTTGATGGACATGCAGATAAAAAGCACAAACTCTTCGCATTTCCGGGTCAATCGAATGTATCCGGTGTGAAACATGATTTGTCATGGATACAAAAAGCACAAGATCGCGGATGGAATGTCTTGCTCGATGCAGCGGCTTATGCTCCCACTAATAAACTAGATCTCAAAAAAGTGCAACCTGATTTTGTGTCCTTGTCATTCTACAAAATCTTTGGTTATCCAACCGGAATCGGATGTTTACTCGTAAAGAAATCTTCCTTTGATCTCCTGAAAAAACCTTGGTTCGCAGGCGGTAATGTAACAATGGTTGCAGTGCTTTCACCGCAACATTATTTACATGAGAATCATGAACGCTTTGAGAATGGAACAGTGAATTATCTAGACATTCCTGCTGTCACCATCGGCTTGCGTTTCATTGAATCCATAGGCAGAGATAAAATCGCTGAAAGAATTCAATCACTCATGCAATACCTTTGTTCGGAATTGCAAAACATGCATCACACGACCGGAATGAAACAAGTGAACATGTATGGTCCGGAAGACAGAACCAAAGCCGGCGGCACGGTGATCATGACATTCCTCAATCCTGATGGATCAGCAGTACCTTTTGACATCGTGGAACAGAAAGCAAATGAACATATGATTTCTCTACGATCAGGATGTTTTTGTAATCCGGGCATTGATGAGATTTTCAATTGTGTGACAACAGAAGAATTGACGCAATTTTTTAGCGGAAGAACAAAAGGCAATTATTCCGACATGTTCAATTTCCTCAAAAAAATGCGTGGAGCCGTGAGAATATCAGTGGGAATCGCAACTACAAAATCAGATATCGATCGCTATGTGAAATTCGTGGGAAGTTTGCGAGATCAACATATCTAAAATGCAGTGAGTATTCAGGGGAATTTGGGTTAATTCTTTACAATCCGAAGTGATAGATTACATTGATGAGTTTGAGGAATTATTAAAGCCTTTACATACATTATGTATGAGGAATTAATCTCGAATGGAGGACAATCATCTCTTCGGTAATTCTCTTGCACCGAATGTTGAAATCAATGTTTGTTCAACTTCGCTTAATTCTCTTTGTTGAACTTTTGGTTTATTCAATTCCATTTGTTCCATATGCGATGGTGCGGATGAAATGAAGTCGAGTCCACCGGATTTGCTATTACCCTGAACTGTTTCTATGCTATCAAAATAAGATTTCTTTTCTTGTTCCCCGGATCCATCTTTCCCTGATCTCAATTGCACGGAAATATCGATTCCATAGAATGCATTCAAAGATTTTTTCAATGTGTCGATATTCGATTGCAATTGTTCGAATGTGAAATTTTGTCCAGCATGAATATACAGCACATTCCCTTCAATGCGTGCCTCAGCTGTATGCAATGCAAATCGTACGATTGCAGAAGTTGATTCAATGAATTCTTCCCAGCGATTGAGAATATCAGAAGTCAATTGTTGAGTTTCAGGAGTTTTGATTACTTCTTCTACAATTTGAGGTATTTCTTCTTTGATGATTTCTTGTGGCTTTTGCGCTACAATTGGAGGATTGATCAGCTCAGGAGTTTTTTTTTCAGGGGTAATGATTGGTTTTGGTTCAAAACCTGATTCACCACGAAGTGACTGTATTACTTCTGAAATCTCGACAATGGAATCCAAGGAGGCCATTTGCGTGAGTGCAAGTTCGAGTCTTACACCCGGCTGTGCGGCAAAACGCAAACCTTGTTCGGTATTTGTCACGATATGCATCAATCGTAGAATCTCTGCCTGTGAAAAATACACGGCTTCTTTCTCATATTTCAGGAGAAAATTCGCACTCGATTCAATGAGAGAAGTGGAACCTGTCGCTTGCACGGAAAGGATATTTCTGAAATGTTCCAAAAGACCATTCAAACATTCTTGAATATCATATCCCTTTACGATTACATCATGAGCGATGGCAAACATCTCGGCAACATTCTTCTCGCGTATCGCAAGACTGATGCGGAAGAAAAATTCGGTATCAATCAAATGCAATGCATCATGCACATCGGCTGCAATGATGGTATTACCACAAAATGCACGGACTTGGTCAAAAATACTTTGAGAATCACGCATTGAACCATCCGCTTTTCTTGCGATGGCAATCAGCGATTCATCATCTATCGAAATACCTTCTCCGATTGCAATCTTTCTCAATTGTCCAACGATCGTTTCGATTTCCATTCTGCGAAAATCAAATCGTTGACATCTTGAAAGAATCGTGGCCGGAACCTTGTGTACTTCTGTTGTCGCAAAGATGAACATCAAATGCGGTGGTGGTTCTTCAAGTGTCTTTAGAAGCGCATTGAATGCCGATGTTGACAGCATATGCACTTCATCGATGATATAAAGTTTATACTTTCCATGAACCGGCGGATAGCGAGAATTTTCTCTGAGCTTGCGAACATCATCAACACTATTATTCGAAGCACCATCGATCTCAATCACATCAATCGATCTGCCATCCATGATATCATTGCATGATGCACAAGCATTGCACGGTTCGGCATCAGGACCCGGATTCAAACAATTCAATGCCTTTGCCACGATTCTCGCAGACGTGGTTTTACCCACTCCGCGCGGACCCGTGAACAAATATGCATGATGCACTCTTCCGCTGAGCATGGCATTGCGCAATGTTGTTGCAATATGATCCTGACCGACAACTTCGGCAAATGTCATCGGACGCCATTTTCTGGCGGTTACCACATATTGTTCATTGCGTGCATTTGCAGACATGATTAACCCTGACTCTTTTTGAATGCTTCCACTTTGTCACGAATCTTCGCATAAGCCGCGACTTCTCTATATCCTTTTTCAGGTACTGTTTCAAAGAAATCAGAATCAGATTGATCAAGGACATGAATATTCGATGTCTCTACAATCCAGA
>DBCJ01000029.1 GCA_002293005.1 Ignavibacteria bacterium UBA961
CAAATCAATCCCATGTCTAGCAAAAAGATGGACAAAAATCCCTTGAACAAATCACTAGTGAATGGCGTGATTCCCTCAGCTTGCTTTGCATTTGCAGAATATCCTATGATCAAACTTCCCAAAATCAATAGCACACTCGCATTCGTAAAGGAATGTCGCAACATATTCTGTACGGAAATCTTCTTCCCTGTTCCGGACATCATCGCAAAGAGTATCAAACCAACGATGATTGCAGGCGATTCCATCAATGCCATGACCGCAACCATATGACCATGCAATGTCATCTGCTTACTCTCCATATATGCAACCGCAGTCACAAATGTAACGGCACTCACAGAACCATAAGCAGATGCAATGGCAACGGAATCATGAATGGGTAATTTCAGGCGAGCTATGAAAAAGACATAGACAGGAATGATACAGGCGATGGCAATGCCAAATAATAAAGAGAATAAAATCTCATTCGAACATTGCTGATGGGATAATTCTTGTCCGCTATTGAACCCTATCGAAAAGAGAAGATAGATCGAAATGAATGTAGATGTTGTGGATGGTATAGCCAAATCACTCTTGACATAGACAGCGAATATCCCAAGGAGAAAAAAGAGGAATGCGGGATTCGTCATATTCTCCGTGAGATGCATCCACTCCATTGATTATAGTCCTCGCTGTTGATTATTCTTTCGATATGCTTCAATAGCCCCATTCTGCTTATCGCGAAGAATTGATTCTATGTCCAATGATAAAGTCTTGGTTTGCATCGCGGCCGGCTTATTCTCACGATTAATTGAGAGCAATATTTCAGTGTCTTTCTTATGAATTGCCAATGTTGCAATGAAAAACACTATGGAAATCGAACGATAAAATGAGGGATCTATTGGACCTTCCACGGTAAAGGAGTAAATCAATGACATGGATGCAATGAGCCAACACAAAGGTTTGATCAATCTATATATCATATATGTATCACCCGGATTATTGAATGAATGCATTACAAATTTCGGGAATTACAATCATTTATGTATATTTATTGATTCTATGTTTCTCATAAAATTATCTTATGCATTATACATTTCATCAATTGAGAATTTTTGCTCGTATTGCCGCTTTGGGGAGTATCACGAAAGCCGCAGAGGAATTGCATTTATCACAACCCGCGATTTCGATTCAACTCAAAAACTTTCAAGAACAATTTGAGATTCCACTCACGGAAATTGTCGGCAAGAAACTTTATCTCACTGATTTTGGTCGCGAGATTTTGGCCTTTGCCGAGAAGATTCTGGATCAAGCAAGTGAATTGGATCAAGTGATGCAGTCCTATAAAGGACATTTGGTGGGGAGAATCAACATCGCAATCGTATCAACGGGTAAATATGTAATGCCCTATTTGCTGACAGACTTTCTCAAAGAACATCCCGCAGTAGAATTTGAGATTGATGTGACTAATAAAGAAAGGGTTGTGGAAAGTTTGGAAGCAAATTCTATCGACTTCGCTCTAGTGTCACTTGTACCGGAACATCTCAAAACGCAAAGCATTCCGATATTGAAGAATAGCATGCATCTCATCGGTGCTTATGATCCGAAATGGAAGAATAAAGAACTCTCGCCCATGGATTTGCAGAATATGCAATTGATTTTCAGAGAGCAAGGGTCGGGCACAAGACAAATGATGGAGCGTTTTTTGAGTCAAAGACAAATCATCGTGCAGAAGAAATTGGAGCTTACCTCGAATGAAGCGGTAAAACAGGCAATCATGGCAAATTTGGGATATTCCATTATGCCTTTGATCGGGATTCGCAATGAACTTGCCAATAAACAATTGATGATCGTGCCAGTGAAAGGACTCCCTATTCATACAACTTGGCGCATCATTTGGCTCAAAGGCAAGAAACATTCACCGGCGGTGAAGGCATTTTTGGACTATTTGCGTGAGCATAAACAGAGTATTTCGAGGAAACATTTTGGATTGCAGGACAATACGCCATGAGTTCATGCTAATTATGCCGATTGGAACTGCGCAAGTTCTTATTTTGTCATAGATTTTTCAGTTGAATAGCCCAAGAATATTCCAATGATTCAGTCAATTCTCGATATAAATGCTCAAGGCAAAGTATGTTTGGTCCGCGTGGATTTCAATGTTCCTATCGATGAACATGGAATCATCACCGATGATAAACGCATTCGTGAATCACTTCCAACGATCAATGCCCTTTTGGAACAAGGCGCGAAAGTGGTGTTGATGTCGCATCTCGGCAGACCCAAAGGTACAGTGAATCCAAAGTATTCACTCGAAGTGGTCGCTACACATCTTGCAACGCTTGTCTCTGCTCCCGTACACTTTGCTTCCGCATGTATTGGCGAAATTCGTGCAAATGCAATTGCATCCATGAATGCTGGCGAAATCTTGGTCCTTGAAAATTTGCGTTTTCATGCAGAAGAAGAAAACAATGATGCGGGATTTGCCAAAGCATTGGCTTCTCTCGGGGATGTCTATGTGAATGATGCCTTCGGAACCGCTCACAGAGCGCATGCATCAACAGCCGGCATTGCGGAATTCATGCCTGTAAAAGCGGCAGGACTTCTCATGCTGAAGGAGCTTCAATATCTTGGCAATGCCGTGAATACTCCCGAACGACCCTTCGTGGTCATTCTCGGTGGTTCAAAAGTATCCGGTAAAATTGATGTCATCAATGCCCTGCTACCCAAATGCGATCATATTCTCATTGGCGGTGGCATGATGTTCACATTTCTGAAAGCCAAAGGATATGAAGTCGGCTCTTCCTTGATCGAAGAAGATCGCATCGAAATAGCAAAATCATTACTTGAAAGCGAATTTGCTTCCAAAATCGTCCTACCACGCGATTGCAACATTGCGGATGCTTTTTCGGGCGAAGCAAATACACAGCATTCTTCATGTGAGGCGATTCCGAGTGGTTGGATGGGACTCGATATCGGACCCGAAACAATCGCGGAATTCGCATCCGTCATTGGCAATGCGCGAACAATTCTCTGGAATGGTCCGATGGGAGTTTTTGAAATTCCCGCATTCGCGCATGGAACTAAAGCGATCGCTGAATCCTTGGCACTTGTCACTAAGTCAGGTGCCATCACGATTGTCGGAGGCGGAGATTCCGCTTCGGCGATTTCCGGAATGGGTCTCGCAGATGCAGTCAGCCATGTATCAACGGGTGGAGGCGCTTCACTCGAATTTTTGGAAGGTACGACACTTCCGGGCATTCAAGCCCTGGAATTGTGATTCTTACGGAGTCTATGAGTTATTATCAAGATAATCGCGGAATGGGTTTTTCCCTCTTTCCACCAATGCTGAAACTATTGCTCATTTTGAATGGTGCGATTTTTCTGCTCGATTCTGTCATTTTTGAAGTGCTCGCTTTCAATGGTGTCTCGCTTTCTTCCTATATCATGGAATATTTTGCATTGCACCCCATTCAAAGCGGACTCTTTTGGCCATGGCAATTGATTTCCTATCAATTTCTGCATGCGGGATTTTCGCATATCTTCTTTAATCTTCTCGCATTGTGGATGTTTGGCGCTGAACTCGAAATGATTTGGGGTAGCAGAAGATTCATCACTTATTATCTGATTGCGGGAATGGGTGGCGGACTTGTTCATTTGGGCATGCAAATGCTTCCCGGCTTTGAGGGCGCGCCCACAATCGGTGCTTCGGGTGCGGTGATGGGCATCTTGCTTGGTTTCGGACTTACCTTCCCAGATAGACCCGTGATGATGTTTCCTTTGTTCATACCAATTCCGGCAAAGTATTTTGTCTTGATTTATGCCGGTATTGATTTATTCTCAGGACTCTTCTCAACCAATTCCGGTGTTGCACATTTTGCGCATTTGGGCGGTGCATTCTTTGGATATATCATGCTCAAACATGGCGATGATTTGAAGATTTATGCGCTGGTTGATAAGATATTCGGTCGCTCAAAACAGCAATCAAATTATGGCAATATCATTGATTATCCATTTGAAAAAACCTATGTTGAAGTCGTTGAAGAAGTGAAACCACCCGAGCCGAAAGGCACAATGACAGGCGTTTTCATGGGTGGACGCGAAATCACGACTGAAGAAATCGACACAATACTCGAAAAAATCACGGCAAAGGGTTTTGCGAACTTGACAGAACAAGAAAAACGCATACTCTATGAAGTCTCAAAGAAACTTGATTGATGCTCGGAACATTTGACCTATACCGATGGTTAGTACACAATATCTTATTGGCTAATACTTATGAATCTCCCAATTCTCGATAATCAAACAGAATCTCCTTATGTGGTGCGACCTTTCCGCAGAAGAATCAGTCGTCAGGTGATGGTTGGCTCTGTACCTGTCGGTGGCAATGCCCCGATCAGCGTGCAAACCATGACAAAAACAAAGACTGCGGATGTCAATGCAACCGTTGAGCAAATTCAGCGCTGTCAGGAAGCAGGCGTCGATATCGTTCGCGTGACAGTGAATGACAAAGAAGCCGCTGAAGCGATTGCTGAAATCGTCAAACGCACAACGATTCCCATTGTCGCTGATATTCATTTCAATCACATTTTTGCACTCAAAGCGATTGAAGCAGGTGTTGCGAAAGTGCGCATAAATCCCGGAAATATCGGCTCGAGAGATCGCATTAAAGAAGTTCTCACGAAAGCGAAAGAGCGTGGTACACCCATCAGAGTTGGCGTGAATTCCGGTTCACTCGAAGAAGATATTCTCGAAAAACACGGTTATCCAACTCCCGAAGCACTTTTTGAAAGTGCAATGCGCCATGCGGAAATCGCGGCGGAATTTGGTGTGGATGATGTGATTCTTTCCGTGAAATCAACTGATGTTCGCCTCATGATCGAAGCATATCGCATGCTTGCCGAGAAGACAGATTTCCCTTTGCATCTTGGAGTGACCGAAGCAGGTACTTCTCGCGTTGGAACAATCAAATCTTCTGTCGGTATCGGCACATTGCTCGCAGAAGGAATTGGTGATACGATTCGCGTTTCTCTCACCGATGAACCCGAAAGAGAAGTTGAAGTTGGAAAAGAAATCTTGCGCTCACTTGGTTTGACACAAAGATCCGTTGAGATTATTTCTTGTCCTACATGTGGAAGACTCGAAGTGGATCTCTTCAAAATCACCGCTGAAATCGAAGAGCGACTCAAAGGCGTGAAAAAGCCCGTGAAAATTGCACTCTTGGGTTGCGTTGTAAATGGTCCGGGTGAAGCCAGCGAAGCGGATATAGGAATTGCTGCAGGCAAAGGCGTTGGTATTCTTTATCGCAAAGGCGAGGTCGTTCGACGCGTCAAAGAAGAAGAAATCATCGATGCCGTTGTGCAAGAAGTGATGGACTTCATTCCTGAAGAAAACTAATATAAAATAATACTTGGTTGGTACTCAAAAATGGCCTAAGTTGCACATGAGTTGAGTGGCTATCTCTCCCCTGAGAGCCACGCGCGATGCTCACACCTGGAATTCCACATTCCGGGTTTTTTTTTGCCCAAAAGCGTAAATTTATTTGAGCGAACCGATGATCACGGGCTTCTCGCTTGCACATGCCTGCATGATTTCATCCACATGTTCTGGCGCAACCGCGATGATCATGCCGATACCGAGATTAAATGCTTTCCGCATTTCTTCATCAATGATTGAACCTGCTTGTTGAATGATGGAGAAAATCGGAGGGATTGTCCAACTTGACCAATCGATATGCAATTCCAAACCTTCGGGGACGATACGTTTTGTATTTCCGACAATGCCACCACCCGTGATATGTGACAAAGCCTTGATATTTCCTTTATCAATCAAAGGAAGCAAAAGATTTGCATAGGAGCGATGCACCGCAAGTAATGACTCACCCAATGTTCCACCAAGTTCATCAATATGTTGATTGACATCATATTTCGGGAATAAAGCGGCTCTCGCGAGAGAATATCCATTTGTGTGCAAACCTGTGGATGCCAAACCAATCAAAATATCACCTTTGGCGAGCGTTTTATGTGGGAGGATTTTTGGCTTGTCCACCACACCGACAATTGTGCCGGCCATATCATATTCACCTTCTGCATACATTGATGGCATCTCAGCAGTTTCGCCACCGATGAGCGCACAACCATTTTGCTCGCAAGCAAGTGCCAAACCTTTAATGACTTCCGTTGCAACTTCCGACTTTAATACACCCGTTGCAAAATAATCCAAAAAGAAGAGTGGTTTTGCGCCACATGCAAGGATATCATTCACGCAGTGATTCACGAGATCTTGTCCGACAGTCCCATGAATACCTGTCATGAAGGCAATCTTCAATTTCGTTCCAACGCCATCCGTGCTGGCCACGAGCACAGGATGCTCAAGCTCAGGGAATCGCCCATCATAGAGTCCACCAAATAAACCAATATCTGTCATGACAGCCGGTGAAAAAGTACGGCGAATATATGGCTTGATGGCATCAACTGTTTTGTCTCCGGCATCAATACTTACGCCGGCAGATGAATAGGTTAACATGGCAATTGGAATGAAAGGTAAAAAAAAAGGCAGGCACACGCTTTGAGTGATACCTGCCATAGAGATCTACTGAATTGGTATCAGCTTGTTTTTTGACGAATCTTGCGCTCGCTCATGCCACGAAGATAATACAACTTCGCTCTGCGAACAGTACCACGCTTCACAACATCAATATTTGAGATGATGGGTGAATAGAGTGGGAAGATACGCTCAACACCGATGCCATTGGAAATCTTGCGAACGCGGAAAGTGGCATTGATGCCTGAACCGCGACGAGCAATGACAATCCCTTGGAAATTCTGCACACGCTCTTTTTCACCTTCAATAACACGCACCGCAATATTGATTGTATCGCCGGGACGAAAATCAGGCATGATGAAATTGCCGGACTCATTCTTTTGATTCCGTACTTCATGCGCGGCCTGCACATATTTTTGCTCTACGAGCTGAACCTTCAATGACATTGTATTCTCCTTAACGCAGATTTTCATTTAGAAACAGATTGCAAAGTTAAGGAAAAGTCTCATGTCCACAAACAAGAAATTCTCCACTTTTTTTGAAAAACTTAGGAAATGAGCGCTTTTCTGGGGATAAAATCACACAAAATATATTCCACAGATAGAAATTCTGTGGTAATTTTGCGTGATAGAACTATTCATCCGGAGCATTGCTTCCGGTTTCGCCACCATTTTCAGACTTTTCAGGAGCTTCCCATGATTATCGGCGTTCCACGCGAAATCAAGCCAAATGAGAATCGAGTTGCACTCACTCCCGGCGGTGCAGAATTATTGATTGCAAATAAACATACAGTGATCATCGAAAAAGATGCCGGTGTCGGCAGTGGTTTTTCCGATGAAATGTATATCAGAGTAGGTGCAAAGATCATCCCAACAGCAGCAGAAGTCTATGGACAAGCTGATATGATCATGAAGGTGAAAGAGCCGATTGCACCTGAATATGGACTCATCAAAGAAAATCAAGTACTCTTCACATATTTCCACTTTGCCGCTTCTCGTGAACTCACCGAAGCAATGGTAAAAGCAAAAGCGATTTGTATTGCCTATGAAACCGTCATGAAGCCGGACAATTCCCTTCCTCTCTTGATTCCAATGAGTGAAGTTGCCGGTAGAATGGCTCCACAAGAAGGTGCGAAATATCTTGAGCGCACAATGGGCGGTCGCGGTGTATTGCTTGGTGGCGTACCCGGCACAGAACCCGCAAATGTACTCGTGCTCGGCGGTGGTATCGTCGGTACCAATGCAGCAAAAATTGCAGCAGGCTTTGGCGCGAAAGTGACAATCATGGACAATAATCTCTATCGTTTGCGCTATCTCGATGATGTGATGGCAAAGAATGTGAACACAGTCATGTCCACTCCTGACAATATCCGTCGTCATGCACAGCAAGCCGATCTCGTTATTGGTGCTGTTTTGATCGCTGGTGCAAAGGCACCACATTTGATCACAAAAGACATGCTTTCAACGATGAAGCATGGTGCGGTTGTGGTCGATGTGTCCGTGGATCAAGGTGGATGTATTGAAACATGTAAGCCGACAACACATGAGAATCCAACATATGTTGTGGATGGCATTCTTCACTATTGCGTTGCGAATATGCCCGGCGCAGTGCCTTATACATCAACCGTAGCACTCACAAATGCGACACTTCCTTATGCAATTCAACTTGCAAATAAAGGATGGGAAAAGGCATGCTCAGACAATCGTGAATTGTATTATGGCGTGAATACCGTCAGCGGAACAATCGTGTATCAAGCGGTTGCAGAAGCTTTCGACATGCCATATAGCGAGCTCAAACTCTAAGAATGAATTATTTTCTTTCAAAGGGTGTTTGCAAATGCATTCACCCTTTTTTTATAAGCGGAAATCATGTCACTTTGCGCCATACCAAAAGCTCAGTCGATCCCCGATATAAACATCTTTTCGGAATATGAATCTTCGCATCCTCTGACTGTCAAGCATTTCAAACAAATGCAGGATGGAACATATTGGTTTCAAAGGCTTCTCACGATTGAATCTTCTTTCATGAGAAATGTGAAAGACATTCCGAAACAAGTTATTTCACATGCAAAGAATTTGAAGGGCGAGAAAGATTTTGACATTGTCTATGGAGGTGGCGGACTTGCCATTATTCATGCGGCTTTGATGTCGAAAGTGTATGGTTATTCGGTTTGTTTATTCGATAAATATGGTGTTGGTCTCACGCATCGCGATTGGAATATCAGCTATCAGGAATTACTCGTTTTGCGTGATTGCGGACTCTTCACCGAGGAGCAATTGCAATCATTCATTACTTGCACTTATCGCAGTGGTTTTGTGAAATTTCATGATGCGAATTCGGCGATCAAGACCCCGCATTTGTGGATGGATCATGTTCTTGACAATGCGCTCGATGCAAATGCATTATTATCTGCCGCAAGAGAAATCGTGGTATCGAATGGCGGTGTGATTTTGGATAATGCGGAATTTACTTCCATCGAAGTTGATGGCACAATAGCACATGTGAAGATCAAAGAGCAAGGCATTGAACGAACACTCATCACACCACTCTTTATTGATGGAATGGGCGCATTTTCTCCGATTGCAAAAGCGCTGAATCCTGAAGCGCCTTTCACGCATTGCTGTCCTACTGTCGGCTCGATTTCATCGGGTTTCAAAACAGGTACAGGCGAGCGCGAAGTGGATTTCAGTGTCGGCGAAATTCTTGTCACGAATGAAGACATGCTACCGGATGGCAGACAACTTATTTGGGAAGGTTTTCCAAGCTCAAATGATCGCTTTGTTACGTATCTTTTTTTCTATGATGCAATTGATTCCCCTTCTGATAAATCACTTCTGAATTTATATGAATTGTTTTTTGAAAAACTTTCAACATACAAAGAACCAGGCGAGCATTTTGATATCGGCAGACCACTCTTTGGCATCATTCCATCCTATTCTCATAAAGCGCTTGGTAATGCGCGCATTTCAGCTGATGACAATATCCTTTGCATTGGCGATGCCGCCGCACTCAGTTCACCGCTTTCCTATTGTGGATTCGGATCTTTTGTTCGCAATCTTCCGCGCATGACAAAAGCATTGCATCAAGCGATACAGTCAAAACAGCTAACTAAGAATTCGCTCAAATCAATCAATGCATTTGAATCGCGCGTTGCAATCATGTCGAATTTTGCGGCCTTTCTTCAGGGCAAAAAGGGTCAACCAGCAAATACAGTCAATGAAACAATGAATCTCTTCATGGATGTACTTGCTCATTTGCCGAATCATATTGCTCAAGAAGTATTTCGAGATACGATGAAGTGGGAATCGTATAATATCATGATGAGCACGGTGCCGAAAAGGCATCCCATGTCCTATAAGATTTTAATTCGCACACATGGCTTTTGGGGTTTGCTCAGATGGGCGCTCAA
>DBCJ01000060.1:0-4881 GCA_002293005.1 Ignavibacteria bacterium UBA961
CACAGCGCCAAGTCCCAATGTTATAAATACAATAAGTATGACAAATGTATTCTGAATATTTGACCATAAAAGCGTTGGAATGATAACCGCTGAGAGTACGATCAATCCTCCCATGGTCGGTGTGCCGGCCTTGAGTGAATGATTGCCTGTTTCCTGTAATTCTGATTTTGCCTGCTCACCGATTTGCATGCGTTTGAGCATGCGTATGATCCAAGGACCTACGATGAACGATATCAATAATGCGGTGATTGTTGCAGCGGCAGATCTGAATGTCACATATTGAAATACGCCAAATCCGGGGAGATTAAATGTTGTTCGAAGCCAAGAGGTAAAGAAATAAAGCATGCAATTCCCTCAAGAATGTTCTTTTGTTAGACGGTAATGTTGCCAATGTTCCAGCACTTTTTCAAGTTGAATTCCTCTCGATCCTTTGATGAGAACAATATCGCCGGACATGGCCTTAGCATGAATCAGTTGAGCGCATTCTTCTGCTGTATCTGCATAAGTGATGGAATCATGCATGGAATCTTGAGAGGCCTTGAGTAATTCAGGACCTGTCACGATACAATCATCGCAATAATCTACAACTTTGCTCAATAGATTTCGATGTTCTTCGCCGGAAGAATCTCCAAGTTCTCGCATATCTCCAAGAATTGCGATTCGTTTTCCTTTGGTGGGCATCGATGACAATGTTTCGAGTGCAGTCATCATCGAAGCAGGATTGGCATTATAGGAATCATTCAAAACTATGATATCACCAAGCATGATTTTCGACATTCTTCCATAGCCTGTATATACAGGTGCTTCATAAGAGCGCAAGGATTCTGCAATCTGGGAAATTTTCAAGCCAATGGTCAAACCGATGCAAGCGCCCGCAATGGCTGTCATGGCACCGACTTTTCCGGGCAAATTGAGCTGAATGATTTCAATTGATTGTTGTGATTCAAGAGTGATTATAGCCAAACCTTGTTCATTGAGTTCCCACTTTGCATGAATGTCAGCATTCATGTCAAGTGCATAGGTTGCAATTCTCGGGCCTTTCGCATAAGTCTTTAAACGCTCATCATTCAAATTGATGAGTCTTGTGCCACCACATTGTTCGAGCCATGTGAATAGTGCGGTTTCTTCTTTTTCAACGCCATCTAGATCTATGAGTTTTTCGAGATGTTCTTTGCCAATATTCGTGATCAATCCATGTGTGGGAGCCAGCATGGCTGATAAAATGGCAATTTCTCCGGGTTCATTCGTACCGATTTCAATGACAGCCGCCTCATGTGTTTCATCCAATTGTAACATCATGAGAGGAACGCCGACTTGATTATTATAATTGGCCGTGGTTTTAAGAGTTCGCTTTAGTGTGCCCACAATGTGCGCTGCACAGTCTTTTGTTGATGTTTTGCCCGCGGCACCGGCAATGGCAATGATGGGAATATCGAATTTTCTTCGATGAGCATGTGCTAATTGACCAAGCGCATGAAGGGTATTTGATACAATAATATGTGGAATTTGGTCTATTCCCTGTATTTCGGAACATGCATCTTCTTGTATCAATACACCGATTGCACCTTTGCTTACTGCATTTGATATGAATGCATGTCCATCGAAATGTTCGCCTTTGAGAGGAATATACAGATTGCCTGCAACGATATTCCGTGAATCCGTTGAAATACCTGTGCAATTACTCGGGGGATTTTGTGTGTTGTCACCGAGAATTGAAAGAAGCTCTTCTTGAGAGAATGAGGCAGAATTATTCATGAAAGCAATGCAAGTAACTCGGCTTTGGAGGAAATTTCTGTTTACAAATTTAGCAAAATTGAACGCCTAAGACTTTTTTTCGGCATGTCTTTTTGCAAGCTCCGCTGATAACAATGTTATCACAGCAGTATAATATGTCCATATCGCCGGTATGACAAGAACCGCATATGTTCCGTAAAAGAAACCAAATCCGGTGGATTTTCCCACATACCAACTGAATAGCAATCGAGCGCTTTCCCATAAAATCCATGCAAGCAGGGTTGCATTTCGAATTGTGGACCAAGGGAGCTTTTTGGGTGGTAATGTTCGATATATGAACATGAATAGCATTGGTGGAGAGATGAAAGCAACGATTCTCACCAATATTCCCGTGATGAATAAACCATCGGGAAGAATTGGAAAAAGCAATCCTTCGAATGCAGAAGCCAAAGGATGAAGAAGCGTACTTGCAATCACGAGCAATATGAAAACAATGGTTCCACCAAGATCTCTTGCCTTGACATGTACAAATGACTGTTCGGTAATTGATCCAAAAACAGCTTCCATCCCACTTCTGAATGAAGATAGCAATGCAGATGCAGTCCAGAGCAAAGCGGGAATACCAATCCAACCGGCACCTGAACTATATGCAAATAAAGTCTGAACTTCCTTCAATATCAATGACACAGCACCTGAACCGGATTCACCCATTGGCAAAAGTGTGGACAAAAACACTTCTAAAGATGGAATAAATGACTGAATATCGAGAATATTGCCAACAATGAATAATGCAACCATCAGTAGAGGGAATACGCACAAGAGAGCATTGAATGCGATTCCTGCTGAAATCAGAAAGAGATGTCTGGAACCTAATTCTTCAAAAAAAGATTCTATGACCAGATACCAACGTTTGAAGGGCAGTGAACGGACTCGCATTGAGTGCCTTTTCTTTGTGAACAAGAGATTACAACCCCGAAATGAGCATCCAAAATGCCCGAGCAATTGCGCAAAGTTCGTAAATTTGCATCGTTTACGATAGTTTTTACCATTTAGGTTTATATCATCCGAGAGGTGAATCATGATAGATTTATTGAATCTTAATTCCGCAGAGGAAGAGATTGGTTTTGAGACCATTCCAATTGGAGTGACAGGTGCTGATGAGAATGACAATGTTCGCATCACATTCAAGGCTTTGAGTGAAGTAAAAAAAATCAAAGCACAAAATGCCATTCCCGAGGATTATGGTCTGAGAGTTGGTGTCAAAGGCGGCGGTTGCTCCGGGATGTCTTATACATTAGGTTTTGATGCCACGAGCAAGGAATTGGATCGCATATATGAAACGCAAGGCGTGAAAGTATTTGTTGATCCAAAGAGTTTGTTTTATCTGATGGGTGTGACGCTTGATTATAGCGATGGCTTGAATGGTCGTGGCTTCACATTCAATAATCCGAATGCAACCAAGACTTGCGGTTGTGGAAGTTCTTTCGGTGTGTGATTTTCCCAAATTAAATAGAGATAAGCATTATGGCATATGAATGGAAATTCAATCCCCGTCCGTATAGCGATGAGGAAGCAAAAGAGTTATTGTCACCGGTGGTTTCTCCTGAAACATCTGATTGGCACTATAATACCCATCACAAAGGTTATGTGACATTCCTGAATAAGATTGAGGGAGAATTGGAGTCGGCAGATCGTTCAGGTGCAAATGGTAATTATAGCCATGTCGGTGAATTGAAGCGCCGTCTCACATGGAATCATGGCGGAACTGTTCTTCATGATGTCTATTGGGAAGTGCTTGGTGGAGATGGTGATCCATCAAAAGGACCGGAAATTCTTGCAGCTATTGAAAAAGAATTCGGTTCATTTGACAATTGGAAAGCTGATTTTAAGGCCGCTTGCATAGCTGCAAAATTATCCGGTTGGGGAGTTTTGACTCATGATCAACTGTATAGTGGTCGCTTGCTCAATGTCCTCGTGGATGAACATCATTATGGAGCGATTTGGGGCGGAATCCCATTGATTTCTTGCGATGTGTTTGAACATGCCTATTATCACAAGGACGGTCCGGGCAGAGCCAAGTATGTTGACAATTTCTTGTCAAATCTGCACTGGGGCAGAATCAATGAGCGTTTCAAAAAATTCGTTCGTTGAAATGTCGATAGGAACTTATAAAGTACTTATGTAAGTTTGCCTCACGAACTCCTCGTAAAGTTAAAAGGATGGGCATTTGGCACTTCGCAACAGCGAAAAGTCGAATGCCTATTTTTATTGAGATACAGTATGTCACAGATACCAATATTTCCACTAGATCTTGTTGTATTTCCCGATACCACATATCCTCTTCATATTTTTGAAGAGCGATATAAGGCAATGATAGGATTATGTTTGGCCGAGGAATTTCAGTTCGGGATTCATCTCAAGTCAACCGGAATATTACATCCAATTGGGACTGTCGTGGATGTGACTTTACTTCGCAGATATGAAGATGGAAGAATGGATATTTTGGTCAAGGGTTTGTATAGACATAAAATCAGCGGAATGAATACACGCACAACTCCCTATTATTTGGCTGATTCGATAATTTATGAAGACAGAGACGATGAAGAAGTGAATGTTTCGGCATTGATGCAGTGCTTGGATTTGTATAATCGCGTCGTGAAAGCAATTCCGGATTTGAAAGCAAAAAAGTATTCGCTGGAACAAATTTTGGAAATGACATTGATGCCATCATTTATTTTTGCGACAAAAAGCGGATTGAATGTACAACAGAAGCAAGAGCTCCTGGAAATGAAATCAGAAACTCGCAGAATTGAAATGTTGACTGAAATTCTAAGTATGGTTGTACCAAAACTGGAAGAACTTGCCGATAGAGAAAAAATCATCATGAGCGATGGTTATTTTCCATCAATCAAATGATACATCATCATCTTCTGTCTCCGTCTCAGTTGGCTCCGTCTCCCTCATTCTATAACCCACTCCTCTGATGCTCTGCAGTATTCTTGCTGAGCCGGGCCTTTCGATTTTGGATCTTATTCTTTTGATATACACATCAATGATATTTGATTCCGGATCGAAATTGTGTTTCCAAACATGTTGTGTGATCATGCTTCGAGAAATGATGCGATTTTTATTTCGCATGAGATATTC
>DBCJ01000060.1:4947-28449 GCA_002293005.1 Ignavibacteria bacterium UBA961
GCAACATGAGCAACGGTGTCAAGCGTTAAATCCATGCATTGCATTTTAGTGGATTTTTCAGGACTTGATCTTCTCATGATGGAACGCAATCTCGCAGCCAATTCTTCGAAGTGAAAAGGTTTTGGCATATAATCATCAGCGCCAAGATCCAATCCAGCAACTCTGTCTTCTGTATTTCCACGAGCCGTGAGCATGAGTACAGGTGTTACATTGCCTGCCGCGCGCATCGCGCTGAGAACTGCAAGACCATTTCTTTTGGGAAGCATCACATCAAGTACAATGGCATCATATTGATTATGCAAAGCCATCTCGAGTCCAGTTTGTCCATCAAATGCAGTTTCAACGATATAGCGCTCTTCCTCCAAACCCCTTTTGATGAAGAGGGCCATTTTCTTTTCATCTTCAATGACAAGAATTTTCATTGATTCAATCCTGAATGGTCAGATTAATAATCGAATGTCACAAAGTCGGCCAAATCTTCTGCCTTTTGCAAATGCAATAACATACCTTCTTCTTTCAAATCATTTACAGCTTTCATGACGCGGTCCAACTCGATGCGATGATGATATGAAAAACGCCATACATCTATTGGAGCCATGCTGATTTCAAGTACGAATAATTGTGCGACTGTGACGCTTTCCTGCTTGACATATCGATCTTTGACAGCATCCAGATAAAATGATATCTCCTCGCCAATCAAATGATCAGCAACGAAATAATAATTCTCATGAGTCAATAAATCGCAAATGGGAAAACCTCTCACTGGATCAAGCATGAGTGGAAGAAATTCGAGTCCAACCGTATATCGATATTCATCATCATCATTGCCCCATAGATCGTTCCACACAATGGGATGATATTCTTTGAGCCATTCAAAAAATGCAATTTCTTTTTCAGGCAATCGCATGAGTTGCGTAGAACCAATATGTGCAATGATCTGCTTTGCATCATCTTTTGAAAGTGATGACAAGATCTCAGTATCGAAAGAGATTATACTGCAAAGATCTGAGTTTGCAACTTGTTCTTTTAGTGATTGGATGAGCGCTGAAAGATCCATTACATTGACCTCAAATTAGCTTGATATGTATTTTGAACTGCATCGATGATGGATGATATGGCGGTATTGATTTCTTCTTCAATCAATGTTCTTTCACGAGATTGAAATGTGAATCTGAGTCCGATGGATTTCTTTCCTTCACCGATTGAATTGCCTTCAAAAACATCGAATACATCAATATTCGTAAGTAATGAACCCGCCGCGGTTTTTGCAGTTTCTATAATGCTTTTAGCAGTATGTTCTTTATCGAGTATGAATGCCAAATCACGTTCCATTGCAGGAAAAACGCTAATCGGCGTGAAGCTTTGTTTTGATTTTTTGAGTTGATAAAGTGCGGTCAAATCAAAGATGATTGCAAAAACAGGCATTGCGCAATCAAAGGTCTTGCAATAAGCCGGGAGTAATTGTCCCGCACATGCAATAATCTGTTTGGATGATGTGAATGCTATTGCATTCGGACTCATGACTGAAGCCGGAGCAATGTCATCCGGGATTTTTGTCGTGGTTGAATATTGATGCACATCACAGGATTGTAGAATTGCCTCGGCCATCCCTTTTGCATCATAAAAATCAAGTGTCCTGTTTTTGTCCTTCCAATAATCTTCAGCAGTATTTCCTGTAAGGGTAATCAATAAATGTTCACGCTCACGAAATCCGGCGAGTGTAGAAATGGAATCTTTGATCGTTTGATCTTTGTGAAAGACTCTTCCAATGTCGAAGATTGAAAGATTCTTTTGTCCTGCATTCCAATTTCTTGAAATGATATCCAAGGATGCAGGAATCAGAGATGGACGCATTGCCGAAAATTCTTCGCCGAGTGGATTCTTCAGAGTTACGACTTCTTTTGCGAATACCTCTGCTTTTTTTGTATCCAAGAAAGAATATGTGACGATTTCTTGCATGCCCATCGATATCAACTGTTGTCTAATGCGATTACGCAAATGTGGCTGTTGCAATTTGACATTGATATTGCTTTCACCGGGGAAATGCACATCTGTGTTTTGTGGAAGATTGTCATATCCAATGATGCGTGCAATTTCTTCAATGAGGTCGATTTCTTCATTGATATCAATTCGATGACTTGGAGCAGAGACCGTGATTGAATCATCATTGCTTGCAATTACACTGCAATCAATTGCTTCCATGCATGATATGATTGTCTTGGAGTCGAGTTCTTTTCCGAGCATTGCGACAGCTCTGTCAATGCGTATGGTTATATGCTTTTCACCATGGACATTTGGATAGATGTCTTGCATTTCATCGGCAATTGTTCCGCCGGCCAATTCGATGATCATTTGTGCGGCTCGCAATGCGGCATGTGGTAGCATGTTGATGTCAACGCCACGCTCAAAACGATAGGCGGCATCACTTGAAATGCCAAGTTTTTTTGCGGTTCTGCGAATTGATGAAGGCTGGAAATATGCCGACTCGATGAATACGGAAGTGGTTGAATCCGAAATTTCGCTATTCTTTCCACCCATGACACCCGCAATGGCAATGGGTTGCTCAGCATCGCAAATCAATAGCATGCGATCATCAAGAATGCGTTCTTTGCCATCGAGTGTTTCGAATTGTTGATTCGCATTTGCAGTTTTTATGATGATGGAATTTCCTGTAATCAAATCTGCATCGAATGTATGGAGTGGTTGACCTGTTTCATACATCACATAATTGCTGATATCAACGACAATGTTCTTTGGTCGAAGTCCAATCGATTCAATTCTTCTTTTAAGCCATTCGGGCGATTCGCCATTTGTGATTCCACTGATTTTCAAGCCGATATATCGATGGCACAATTCTGAATCTTCAATGGAAATACCCGGATTGCTTGAATTCCCTCTATTCTCATATGCTTTTAATGCTTCTTCCTTGCCGGGAATGGTTGCTTTTTGAGATGAACCCGAGAGAATTGCAATCTCTCTGGCAAGTCCGATATGACTCAAGCAATCTGCTCGATTTGGAGTGATGCCGATTTCAAGCAAAACATCATTCATCCCAAGCATATCAGAAAGAGGTATGCCGATTGGAGTATTTTCAGGAAGTACCCAAATGCCTCCATCATCTTCACCGAGATTAAGTTCGAAGCGACTGCAAATCATTCCATTGGATTCAATTCCGCGAATCTTTCTTTTGCCGATTGCAAAACCACCATTTGGCACAATTGCGCCGGACTGAGCGATAATCACTGTTTGTCCTGCACCCACATTTGGTGCGCCACAGATGATGACACTTTCAGTAGAGCCATTTGTTACCGTGCACAATGACAAAGAATCAGCATTGGGATGGGCTTCTCGGTGCAAGACTTTCCCCGTTACAAAACCTGCATAAACAGCCGCATCATCACGAATTGATTCGACTTCAATTCCAAGCATGGTTAGGCCATCAGCCAATGCTTGTATTGGCATTTCAAAAGGGTAACATTCTTTTAACCATTGAAGAGAAGCAATCATTGCAATCGAATTTATGTGGTATAAACAGTGATTATTCGGGAAAAGCATGGTCCGAACATGCAAATATACTGTTCATTTGGCTTATGATGATAGTGTCTCTCCAATGAGTGCATCCAATGAATATGAATCAAAAAGGTGAAATGAGTTCAGGAAAACCCCTGAAAAATGAGGACTTTTTGATATTTTTGCAGTCTTGTCACCATTAATGCCACAAAACAATTTATGAGTAATGATGCTCTCATAGGCAAGATCAAAAAAGCGATCCTTGTCCTGCAAATCAGCAATTTCCTTGCTGGTTTGGCCTTTTTTGCGGGTTATTTCATTCAAGGCGATATCTTGTTCATCATAGCCGGGATATGTCTCATGATAGCAGTTGTGGGGCTTCATGCATTGAGGAAGCGAATTTTCGCAAAATTGGAACTCTAATTCACAATCATCAGATCGGAATCTTTCATGAACATAGCGGTTATTTGCGGAGGTATTTCGCCCGAAAGAAATGTTTCGCTTGTCGGCGGTCTTGCGGCAACGAATGCCTTGGAATCTCTTGGGCATACAGTTCGCATCATTGATCCTGCTTTTGGAGCCGATTGCATCCGCATGAAAGATCAAATAGAAATTGATCCCTCCGTATTGCCAAGCGAAGAAATTCTTGGATTGCCAAAAAAACGATTATTGGAATGTGTGATGTCATCAGCATTTGATGGCATAGATATCGCATTCATGCTCATTCATGGAACAAATGGCGAGGATGGAATCTTTCAAGCTCTGCTTGAAGCAAGAGGCATACGATATACAGGAAGCAAGGTTTTATCCAGTGCATTGTGCATGGATAAAGTTGCTTCAAAAATGATGATGTCGGCAACCAATATCATGACACCACCATGGGCAATTGCAGTAAAGAGCAAAGGACATTTCAGTGATTCGGACATGTTGCATGAAATCATTGAAGATTTACCTGGTTCTTTGGTCATTAAGCCAAATAATCAAGGATCTACTGTTGGGATGTCGATATTACACAAGCCCAATGTTGAATCTTTACAGAAAGCTCTGGAAGAGGCGGGTCAATATGCCGATATGATTCTGATAGAATCATATATAGAGGGCAGGGAATTGACTGTAGCCGTTCTAGGTGATGAGGCATTACCCATTATTGAAATCGTTCCTGATGGTGGATTTTATGATTATAAGCATAAATACACCAAGGGTGAAACTCAGTATCATTGTCCGGCTGACTTAAGTGGTGATATCACTGAATTTGTTCAGAATCTTGCTATTTCTGCACATAAAGTGCTTGGTTGCACTGCTTATAGCCGAGTGGATTTCCGTCTCGATGAAGAGAATGTTCCATATTGTTTGGAAGTGAATACAATTCCCGGGTTCAGTGCAACAAGTTTGGTTCCGATGGCCGCAAGAGAGCATGGAATTGAATTCCCGGAACTTTGTGAACGCATCATTGAACTGTCCTAATGGCAAAAAGAATCACAAATAATGAGAATCAATCAAAGCCCGATTCGCCAAAGCTCAGCAAGGCAAAGAAGGTTTTCAATAGAATGACTCTCATGTTTGTATTGATAGTGGCGGCTGGTGGTACGGCGATTTACATCAACAATGTGATGCGTATCAATAAGATGTTGAATGAGATTCGATCATTGGAAAAGCAGCGTGATTCGCTTGTTTCAATGAATCAACATTTGAAGTCCAAAGTATTGGACATGCAATCGGCGTCAAGAATCACAGCATTGGCTAAGAATAAATTGGGCATGATTCCCAATCCAAAAGCACCAACAAGCGTAACACCTTGATTCATCAATTTTACGAATAGATACAACCATGAGTAAACAAACGGTCACATTGATAAAAGGCGATGGCATCGGTCCTGAAATTGCACATTCGGTGCAGACTATTTTTGCTGCGGCAAATGTACCGATCACTTGGGAAGAAGCGGATGCAGGCTTGTATTGCATCGAGAAATATGGGAATGGCATTCCACAGGAAACTTTGGACTCAATAATCAGAAATAAAGTTGCATTGAAAGCACCAACCACAACGCCGATCGGTGGTGGACATAAGAGCATCAATGTGACAATTCGCAAGACTTTGGATTTGTTTGCCAATGTAAGACCATCAAAGTCACTACCGGGCATCAAGACTCGATTTGATAATGTGGATTTGATCATCGTTCGTGAGAATCTCGAAGATACCTATGGTGGGATCGAGCATCAGCAATCACCTGAAGTTGCGCAATGTCTTCGATTGATCACTCGCTCAGGTTCACGCAATGCCGCCAGATATGCTTTCGAAATGGCAAATCTCAGTGGTCGTAATCGTGTCACTTGCGTTCATAAAGCCAATATCCAAAAGATCACCGATGGATTATTCCTTCGTTCATTCCAAGAAGTAGCCGCTGATTATCCGCATATTGAACATGACGACATCTTGATCGACAATTTGTGCATGCAATTGGTGACAAAGCCCGAGCAATTCGATGTATTGTTATTGCCGAATTTGTTCGGTGATATCGCCAGTGATTTATGCGCAGGTCTTGTAGGTGGATTGGGTGTTGCTCCCGGAGGCAATATCGGTAAAGATTCCGCAGTATTTGAAGCTGTGCATGGCTCTGCACCGGATATTGCAGGCAAAGGCTTGGCAAATCCAACAGCCATTCTACTATCCAGTTTGCAAATGCTTCGCTATCTCGGCTTGAATGGATATGCAAATCGTATTGAAAGTGCTTTGCAGGAAACATTGCAAGCGGGCATCAAGACGGGAGATTTGGGTGGAAGTGCACATACTCATGAATTCACGAATGCAATTTGTGAGAGAATAGCTCCTGAGGATGAATCAGCAGCTAATGAAACCCCGACCAAAATCATCATCGATCATGAACCACTTACTGTTGAGCAACAACCTTGGAGCATTCACGGTGTGGATGTATTCGTTCGTTCAAAAACAGGAATGCCGCTATTGCCTGAAACGATCGGTGCATTCAAGCTTGCCATGATTTCAAATCGCGGTACTAAGATTTATCCAGGGGTGACACCGGATATTCTCTTGGTTGACCATTTCCGTTGCCGCTTCTATTCGGAAAAGCCGGTTGAACATGATGATGTAATCGCCATGCTCAGTGCTTTTCCAAAAGAATATGTATGGAATCATATTGAGATTCTTCACAAAGAAGGGGATCAACCATTGTTTTCCAAGGCCCAAGGAGAATAAATTTCCGGAAGTTCATGTAATGATTTCCTGAAATTGAATTCTCATCGGAGTTTTCTATCTTTGTTTGAGCTCAACTTTTTACATAATACATTTGATTGTTCTGGAGAACCTTCTCACATGGATATTTCCAAATACTTTTCAGTTAAAGGACTTACTGTATTCATACTCGCCATGTTCCTCTTGGGATGCGGTGAAAAATCGAAGGGTCCTGAACCACTCGGATCATTGAAGTCATATACTGATCCCGCAACCTCATTCAAAGTGCAATACCCGGACAATTGGAAAGAATTGCAGAAAGAGTCAGGTCGTAGATTCATGGCTTTCCCGGGGAAAGATGCAAGTGATGCATTTCGCAAGGTATATGCAATGCCGGGTGAAATCAATAATTCTGCCGCACAAATCGCCGTGTTTCTCCAGCCAACTCGTGGAAGAATCCTTGATTCGATTGTGTTGGACAATATGACAGACATGATTAGTGACTCACTCTATACAGAGAAAAGAAGAACCACAATCGCGGGTTTGCCTGCTTATAGATTGCGTTACAGATATAATCTTGCCGATGGTTTATATGAAGGCGAGAAATATATTGTGGTGAAAGACACTGCTTATGCTACAGTGCTTGAATTCAGTGCATTTTCAGATTCATATTCATTCTATAAGCCGACATTTGACAATATCGCAAAGAACTTTGTACCGGCTTCAAATCCGATTGAGAAGAAACCGGACACAGTTGTTCAAAATGCTGAAGCTGCGCCTCCATCAGCAACAAGTCGCGTTATTAATGGAACCGGATTTTCTATTTCCGTGCCGGACAATTTCAATGGTGTAAAAACACAAAATGCAGGCACGATGTATTCCGTCAGCTTCCAAGGTGATCGTCTCGATTGTACAATTCAAGTGGATGTGATTGATGCTTCCAAGCAAAAAAATCTTTCTAAGATTGTTGAAGATAATAAGAAAGCATATGGAGCAGCAGCCGCATCAAAAACCACACTTGGTGGTGTAGAAGCATACTATATGAATTATTCATTCGGTGGCAATGTTCAGAGTCGTGTATACTTTGCCATCAAAGGCGATAAAATGTTCCGCGTGACAATGAATTATTTCATCCCAAAACAGGATGTGTATAAGCAGGTGTTTGAAAAGAGCATTGGCACATTCCGAATGTTATGATTTAAGTTTTTGTGAAAATAAGGCACTTCGTTTTCAAAAGCGGAGTGCCTTTATTTTTTGATTTTGTATGCAAACACACATTGAAATGCAACATTTGATTTTGGATTGGTTTTCTCGAGAAGGGAGAGTATTTCCTTGGAGATATGATTCACCCGATCCATATCATGTGCTTATTTCGGAGTATATGTTACAACAAACTCAAACATCCAGAATTGCAGAGCGATTTCCGATATTTCTAGCAAAGTTTCCGAATATCTTATCATTGTCAAATGCAAGCAATCAGGAGATGATTCTTGCTTGGCAAGGTTTGGGATATAATAATCGTGCGCTTCGACTTCGCGACTGCGCCAAAGCAATAGTGAATGTGCATGAAGGCATGATTCCTGCGGACTATGATGCATTGCTGAACTTACCTGGTATTGGACCATATACGGCATCGGCAATCATGTCTTTTGCCTATGGATGTAATATCTCGGTGATAGATGTCAATATTCGAAGAATATATGCTCGATTGAATGGATATTCGAATCCCGATGAAATGTCAAACAAGTCCATTGAGAGCTTTGCCGAACAGATATATCCAAAAGGCAAATCATCGGAATGGCATCAGGCATTGATGGATATCGGTGCACAATTTTGTAAAGCAAATCAAGCCAATTGTGAATTGTGTCCAATGCAAGAGCACTGTCTATCAGCTTTCAATGTACGGATCGAAAAGAAAAAGGTGAGAAGAACCGAGCCATCATATAGAAATATTCCAAATCGGATTTGGCGAGGAAGAGTAATTGAATTCTTAAGACATACCAATGAATATCGCAGTGAAAAAGCTGAGCTATTGCGTGGAATCTTGGGAGAACCAATTGATGAAAAAGATCAGAAATGGTTTGAAGACACAATCTCGCCTGCTCTCATAAAAGATCGTTTGATTCACTATGATTCACATACAAATATCATTTCCATATCTCAATGATTGAGGCAAAGAATGTTGTCGAATAAAGGTCCATTGGAAAGAACTTTCAGAAGATTATCTCTCTTCATGATTTTTATTTCTGTGATTACAACAGGACTGATCATGTATGTAATCTCAGGAATGGATGGAATTGATTTGCTTACTTTGTTTTTAGCATGGTTTACAATTTCAATTGCATGTATTATTCTTGTGAGAATATATGTCCGAAGACAAGTCATTCATCCCATCAATGTGATTATTGATTCTATGAATAGTTTTGTCGGTGGTATATCTTCCTCAAGAGTTGACAAACAGTTCAGCAACGCATTTGAGTTAAGGGAATTGGCTGAAGCATATAATACACTCGCCGATAAATCTTCCAAGGATATATCTGAATTAAAGAAATTAGAGCAGGTTCGCAGTCAGTTTTTGGGCAATGTTTCACATGAATTGCGAACACCAATCTTTTCGATTCAGGGATATTTGGAAACTCTTCTTGATGGCGCACTAGAAGATCCGTCTGTTAGTAGAAAATTTGTGGAAAGATCTCATGCAAATGCAATTCGATTGAATTTGCTGCTTTCGGACTTGATTGATATATCAAAGATTGAATCCGGCGAAATGCGAATGAGCTATAGATATTTCAATGCGATTGAAATGATTCATGATGTATTGCATTCACTTGAATTTCAGGCACAACAATATCAAGTGCTTTTGGAAACAAAAATGCCTGAAGAAGAAGTGTCTGTTTATGGAGACAAAGAAAGATTGTCTCAGGCACTTACAAATCTCGTTGAGAATGCCATGAAGTATAACAAGTCGGGTGGAAAGGTCATTGTTGAATTAAGCATGAACACATCTCAGGTGACCATTTCCGTGAAGGACACCGGAATAGGCATAGCAAAAGAGCATAAGAACAGAATATTTGAGCGTTTTTATCGAGTTGATAAAGATAGATCAAGGGCAGTCGGTGGAACAGGATTGGGTCTTGCTATTGTTAAGCATATTCTTGAAGCTCATCAAACATCACCCAATGTTGAAAGCATTCCGGGTGAAGGCACCACGATTTCTTTCACATTGAAAATTTAGACCATATTTTGCATATTCACAATGCTCACATCATCATCATTTTTTTGTAATTTTGCCATCTAATCACCATCCTACATTTGGAATAAATCATGTCACATACAGAAAATTCTTCTTTGAACTTTCACCTTTCCGAAGAGGTACAGGCAATAAAAGATGTTGCGGCTTCATTTGCCGACAATGAAATTGCTCCTCATGTGCTTCATTTTGATGAAACGCAGGAATTTCCCCATGAAATATTCAAAAAATTGGGTGAATTGGGATTTCTTGGAATTCTTGTTCCAACAGAATATGGTGGAAGTGGTCTTGGTTATCAAGAATACTCAGTGATTGTGGAAGAAATTGCCCGTATTTGTCCTGCAATGGCACTTGGTGTTGCTGCTCATAATGGACTTTGCACCAATCATATTTTGAAATTCGCCAATGAAGAAGTTAAGCAAAAATATATTCCAAGATTGGCGGCAGGTGAAACATTGGGCGCATGGGGTTTGACAGAACCTAGTGCAGGAAGTGATGCGGGTGGAACTCGCACAACAGCAGTCAAAGATGGTGATCATTATATTATCAATGGATCCAAGAATTTCATCACGCATGGTAATGTTGGTGATATTGCCGTGATAATGGCTGTCACTGATGCATCAAAAGGCAAGCGCGGAATATCAGCATTTGCCATCGACAAATCGATGCCCGGTTTCTATGCATCCAAGAAAGAAAATAAATTGGGCATGCGATGCAGTGATACTGCTTCATTGACTTTTGACAATGTGCGCGTTCCTGCAAGTCACTTGATTGGCAATGAAGGCGAAGGTTTTGTGCAGGCATTGCAAATTCTTGATGGTGGAAGAATTTCCATTGCGGCATTATCCGTTGGTCTTGCGCAAGGTGCATTGAATGCTTCTTTGAAGTATTCTGTGGAGCGTAGGCAATTCAATCAGAGATTGGCAGACATGCAGGCAATTCAATTCAAGTTGGCCAAAATGGCTATGGATATTGATGCGGCAAGACTCTTGACTTATAAAACAGCATGGATGCGTGATAATGGTCAGAATATCACATTGGCTGCTTCTCAGGCTAAATTACATGCCAGTGAAATTGCTGTTAGAGTTGCCGAAGAATCCGTACAGATTCATGGCGGATATGGATATATCAAAGAGTATCCGGTTGAAAAATATTATCGTGATGTGAAACTACTCACCATTGGTGAAGGAACCAGCGAGGTTCAGAAATTGGTGATAGCAAGACAATTACTTACCGATTAAAGCAAAAAGAGGCATCCAATGGATGCCTCTTTTTTTTACCAGTTCCTTGAGACGAAGTCCAAGTATTCTTGATACAATTTCTCATAATGAGGTCCAATGATTTCTATGGTGCCTGTTATATAACACCCTGAAGAAACTGTTACAAAACGAATGGTGAGAGATTTTTCGTCATGGGTGGTAAAATGAGCCCCCAATTTTCCATAGTAACATTCTTGAACCATGGACACTGCCATTCTTCTTGCATCTTGGAAGCTGCTGAATATATCATTCAATGTAACCTGATAATTAATCATGCTTCTTGTATAATCTTCAGATTTTCTGGCTTCGCCTCTGTCATTCTTGTTTAGAAGCTTTCCCAATGGATAGAGTGAATCATAGAGATCGACTTCATACCCTCGTATATCATCAGTTGCTTCAATCCAACTCGCCGTAACTGCAATTATTTCATCAAAATTCATTTTGCCCTCATCGAACAATGTAAAAAATATTATTATTTCCCCTATTGATTAAAATCATCATCATGTAAAAAGTCAGGAAGATCGATATCGTCCAATGAGCCTGATTCAATTTTTTCTATGATGTCTTGTTCTGCTTTTCTGATTTCCAAAGCCGCTTGAAATCCCTCATCAGTTACCATGTATACAGGATATTTTGCGGGTTTGTCTCGCAATTGATCATGACCTTCTTTTTCTGTCAAGATGATATAATTCTTTTTCTGTAATCCATAAACTGCAAGCTTTGCATCAACCGGATTTGAGATGATTCTTTTGAGTGTACTCTCAAATGGATATACCGCCACAGTTGACCCCAAACCTTTTGTTTGACTGATCAATGCGAATAATACTGATTTTTCAAAGTTGTCCATTTGTTTTACCCCCTGATATGTAATTGAAAAATACGCTGTTGTTTATCATGTATCATGCTTTGTTTTTTTTCTTTGATAATTGTTCTTGTTCAATAATATTAATAACAGCATTAGATGCTTCACCTTGCAAGTGAAAGACTTTATTTCCAATCAAAACCGTGATTTTTCTTGATTTTGGAATTTCTTCTTTCTCTTTGAGCATATTGGCATACTCTTGAATCTTTTGTCTTGCACTCTTAAATAAGATGACCTTTCCATCATCATACTTCCAATCTTTATTCAGCTTCAGATAATTAGTGAATGAAACCGGCTTATTTGAACTGATATCACGCAAAGCATAAATCTTTTGAACGCTCAAGTTCATTTCCACGGCGATTTCCTGTACGGAAAATTCCAGATTATTGATATTGAAATCTTTGGGCTCATAGGATATTCCCAATTGACGTCTTGCCAATGATTTTGCGCCACGATCTGAACTCATTCGATGTTGATATTTGCGATATGCCTTTCTCTCCTTGAGTTTGATAATGGAAGATTCATTAAATACTACCTCTGATCCATTCCATTCCCAGTCTTCTCCTTCTATCAATATCGGATCAAATTCATAAGTTCTTGGTTCCTCATTCTCATTTTTGGTTGATACTCTTACTTTCTGACCTTTCCGAAATTGCAATAAACGAGGTGCTGAAAGATTAAACATCTCGCATACTTCTTTTGAAGTATATGTTTTCTTAATCATATTGATCATACATAAATATTATACAAATTAGAATTATTCATTCTTCGAAACATGTGCTCCAATCTGTGAAATCTCATTTCTCCGTCCGGCTTATAACGAGGGAATAATTCCGGATTTCTTCGTACTTGTTGCCAAAGAATACGAGTGCTTTCAGACCAACCTCTTCCATCAATTTCGCGTATTGTCTTAACTATTGAAATCGGCTCCTGAGGAATCACTACACCATAGTAGGAGATGATTCTATATTCATTATCATAATAATGCGAAAGACCATCATGAATATATATTTCGCAACTAAGCGAAGTTAAAACATGTTGAATCCAATGTCCACTGGAGTTTCCTCCACCAAAGCCATGACCATAGCGTACATGAATGATATGGCTTACTTTGGCCCTCATAGGAATCATTAATTCTGAACAGATTTGTTCATTACAACAAAATGCATAAAGCACAGGTTTTGTAATTGATCCGAATTCCGAACTTTCTATTGTTACATTAAAAAAGAAAACACGGTTAAAAAAATGTGCATTCTTTTCAGTCAATTGATAATCCGGGTATGAATCAAAGTCAATTTGTCCAAAATCTGCAATGTCTGATAAAGTTACTTTGGATCTACCATCATCATGAACAATTGGATCTGCTCCATCAAAGAGAATCTTCTCAAATATTTCATTGTATAGGCCATAATCAGTAAAGAGAAAGATATCCGGTTCAATCGGATCCTCACCATTCACCGGTGGATTATTCAATAGAAAGGCATTATTCAAGTAGAACAAAGGCCGAAAGTCTGTTCCGGCTGATGGATACCATGCTATTCGTGCATGATGAGTAAGACCGGAAACAAAAGCCGTGTAATATGCACTCCGTCCATTGTCAAGTAATGCTAAAAACTGCGTAGACATGCGCTAACCCCCAAATAATAAAAAATAAGAAACCCTGATTTTGTAATTGCTCTTATGCAAACAGCATATTAATTGCACGGCAATGATTAACGATGCAAAAGTAATAAAATTTTAACTAAATATAATTTAATTAATTATTCAATAAAAAAACCCAAATCCCCCAGTCTTGCCTTAACTCTGTTTAGGTCGGCTTTGTTGATGATGATTCTGAATCCTTCTGCCCTTTTTGTTAACAATTTCAATTCAGGATCTATTGCAAACAGTCTTGTCAGGTCAGGATGGTCCTTCAACTTAAACACTATAGAAGTAGGTTCAGGAATCAAGGCATTTGATTTGTCGATTAAATCATGGAAAAATTGTTCCCAATTATCGGGTAATTCATTTCCGATGAGACTTCGGAATTGTGTGATCTTATTTTGAATGTCTTTTACGGTACGGCATCCTTTAGTGAAGACTGTAGGATCCACTTGAAAGAACTGTCCTCCAACTCTCATTGCATACTGGGAAATAGCCAATTGTCTGTGGGCAGCATTTCCTCTGACTGTAATGATCAATCTCTCCTGATCAAGGAGAAATGGGTCATCTTGGGTTTCAGGGATATTGATGACTTCCTCGTCTTGTTTTCCGAGGAGTATGAGTCCTATATCCGTGATTTTTGCGTGAATAATGCAATCCCAAGGTGATAAATACTTGAGTCCTTTAAGTTGATAGTGATGATTGTTGGGAATGATGGAGAGAAAATCAAGTATGCCCAATGAACCCAATAATCCCAAAATTCCTCTAATGATAGATGGATAAATGGCTTCTCTATAAGTCATCGGATCTATTGGAGGCTTGTCATAGGTTGACAAGTTTATAAATCCGGCATCTTCTCGTGATGGAAGTTCAGGATACAATGGTGGCAGAATCTCATGAATCATGATTGCATCTATCAATGATTCTATATCAATCCAAGAACCCTTTGTACAGAATTCCAGAAGTTGGGGGATTCCGGCACAAATTGCAGATACATTGTTTTTAACATCATTGTCATATACAAAATGAAGTACATAATCTTTTATTGGTAGATTATGTTTGACCAACATTTCGAAATAAACTCGAATGATGTCCATTCCGCTTGATTTGTAGAGTGCCTCAGAAGACGGACCATGCAGTATCATCCATATGAGTGGATTTGTTGAAATGGTGTCGAATTCTCTATTGTCAGGATACAATTCCGGAAGTGAAAACATGGAAATCAGAGATTTTGTTTTCTTTCTTTGCAAAGAGCCCGGAAAAGTACACTCTTCTATATAAAAGTCTTGTTGAACTCTTGGAATCAGATCGCGAATTATCTCCGGTAATCTATGTTGAGATTCATATAAATGCCAACCTCCTTTCGGTGGAACAGGAAATTCCTCAGTAGATTTTGGATACTTTGAAATAGGTGATTCCATGACCTCACGGAATGCATTGCGCAGAAGCGGTGGAAGATAGAACCACACATTTTGGAAACGACTTACTTTGGAAGTTTGAACTCTTCTCATAATCGGTGGAGTTAATTCATCCAGAGCGAGAAGTGCATATTCCTGTTTTGGAAATGCCATGGATGGAAGAACAGAATCTTCAGAGTATTGAATTTTTTCAATTTCCGTGATTTGTTGAGCAGAACTTTTTACAGCATGACAAGGACCGCGCCATACCACATACTGCAATGTCTCAAATACAGGATCGTGTAAATAATCAATGAGTGTAGAAGCCAAGTCATCATGCTTGACAATCGTTGCATAGAGATTAGCAATGATGATCTTCTCGGGTATATCTGATGAGCGTGCAATATCTTTGAATTCTTTCAGCGCCTTATGGGATGAATGAATCAAGACCTGTCCACGGAGATATTCTGAATATGCCAAAGACAGTTCAGCATGCGTATAAAAGTCGCAGATTTCCTGTACCAATGCTGACAAATCATCGTGAATGATCATCTGTCTCTCCTTCACCGAGTATGTATTCTATATCTTCTTCAGTCAATGCTTTCAGGGAAGTGCCATCGGTTGAGATGATGGCATCAAACAGTTCGCGCTTACGATCCTGCAGCTTGAGTATTTTTTCTTCGATCGAACCACGAGCAATCAATTTATAACTCAATACGGTATTCTTCTGACCAATTCTGTGGGATCTGTCAATTGCTTGATTTTCGGCTGCGATATTCCACCATGGATCATAGAGGAAAATCATGTCAGCGGCTGTGAGATTCAAACCAAGGCCACCGGTTTTTAGCGTCATCACAAAAGCGCGTATCGATTCATCCTTTTGGAATTTCTCTACGATTTGCTGTCTATTGGTGGATGAACCCGTCATTACGACATGTCCAATTCCTGCTTTGGTTAACTCTTCTTCGATAGTATTGACCGCTCCAACATAATTTGAGAAGATGAGAATTTTATGTCCATTCGCAACAGCATCCAATATATGCTCCATCAATACTTCGCGTTTTGGAGAAATGATGGTGCCTTCGGTTTTTACTTCAGGACATGATGCAATTTGTCGCAAATCACTGAGTGCTTGCAAAATGTGGAATTGTGATTTTTGCAGGCCTTCGGTTAAGATTTCTTCGCGAATTGTTTGATAGTAGAAATTTCTTCTTTGCTCATAATATGTCTGTTGTTCTGGAGACATTTCGACATAAAGCGTTTGCTCAATTCTCTCGGGCAATTCCTTTGCCACCTCACGCTTGAGTCTTCTCAAAATGAATGGGAATATTTTCTTTCTCAGTTCAGATGCTATTTCTTTGCTATTGTCTCTTTGAATCGGTGTTGCATACATTCGAGAGAACTCATCCGGGCTGCCAAACATAGATGGATTCAAGAAACGGAAGAGTGCATAGAGTTCGCCGATATTATTCTCAATCGGAGTTCCTGAAAGTGCAAATCTGCAATCGGAACGAAGAAGCAAAGCTGCTCTCGCAGTTCTCGAATTGAGATTCTTGATATTTTGAGACTCGTCCAGTACTACCATATGAAAATCTTTTTCACGCAATTCTTCGATATCATTTCTCAGTACGGAATAAGTGGTGAGAATCACATCTGCATTATCGGCTTTATCCCAATCTCTGTTTCCACCATAATATGTATAGAAAGAAATCTGAGGGGCAAACTTCTGTAATTCCTGAGCCCAGTTGAACAGCAAACTCTTGGGCATGATGATGAGCGATTGTTTCTTCTCACCGGGATACAATGATGCCAGCATCGTGATGGTTTGCAATGTTTTTCCCAATCCCATATCATCTGCCAAGCAACCACCAAGATGATTGTCATGAAGATATCGCATCCATTTGAAACCCAATACTTGATATGGTCTCAATTCCGCATTGATTTTCGGTAGTTCAATGTTTCTGTCTTGATATGTGGAGAATCCACGAAAAATGGAGCGAGCTTTTGGAAATGCCTTTTCTGCCGCATTTTCATCGAGTAAGTCTTCAATGATGGGAAGATCAAAAAATGAGATTCGAGTTTTTTTCTTCGATTTCTGGAATATCCTTTCCAGCTTCCTCATGAATTCGATATTTGGCAGAGCTTGGGTGCCATTGGATAATTGTACATATCCATGATTCTTGAACATTGCAAGAGCATCAAAAACCGTGAAATGCTCTTCATCAATGACTACTCCGACATCACCTTCGAGAAAGTCAATGCCATGTGACAGTGAAACCGAGAGTGTCGGAGTAACTGCTTTGATGCGATATGTCTTAAGATTTTCAGATCCATAAACAACAAAGTCCCTTACGATATGCTCTAACTCTTTTCGGATGAATTCTCTGGCCAATTCTTCTTGAATGATTAAGAGTGTGCCATCCACAATGAAATCAGATGAGGTGCGCAAAAGCTTCTTGTGTAGTGAGAGCTTCTTTGAGAGATCCTCAACAAGAGGTGCGATGTCTTTATCCAATACACGAGAAATCAATATCCGTTTTTCTGCAGGATTGACAGAAACATATCGTTGAATGTCAAATTCTTCAATGAGCGTTGGTTCAGTTTCCGGCAATGATTGAGAAAGGCGTAAATAGAGTGTATTGTCGGCATCAATTTTTTCGATGAATACACATTGTTGCGTCGTGAGTGCTTCGCCTTCTTCGACAATGTAATCATCATATTTGACATTGATTCCGGGATATGTACTCAAAAGCAAGGACAGATACTTTTCGAGTTCATGTGGAAACACAAATGTTTGAAATAGTCTCAAAGATTGTGGCTTCCCACCAAGTGGTTTGATATCGATGAGCATTCCTTGTGCATAGACACAAGATTCACTGATTGCCATTATAGGACTGATGAGTTCTCGACCATAATCTACGGCAAATGTTGTTTCGAGTTGTGGTTCCACTCCGGAGATGGTGACAACTACTTTTGCAGGAATCTCATTGTCTGCAAAAGTAATAGGTCTCATGGCGGCATCTACTACATTTGGACAATTTTTCATTTGCCAAAGCAACATTTCATTATCAGCCAGATATAATCTTCCTGAAGGTTTTTCCCAATCAATTTGGAATGCTGTGCGCAAACGAATGGCATCGATCAATTGAAGTATATCTCTCACCGGACCGGAATAGCCTCTAGGATCGGGTTCAATGTCACGCCTAGAATCATCAATGATGCGAAGATATGCACCATGTTCATCAACATTGATCTGAAAATACAATTGAAGAGGAGTTTCACGCTTCGTTCCTGCGCTCGGCGATCGCCTTTTCATTGCTTCATACAGAGGAGATGTATTGTCCATATCTTTTGGCATTGTTATTGCAGTTGTAAAATTCAAGAATAAACATTCATGAATTATTGAGTTGAACCATGAGTTCAGAAGTAATTGTCAAGGCCGTTCCTTGCTTTGGCGATGTCTGTGAAGCAGATTATCGCTTTTTTGTTGAGCGAGGAACATTGCTCAATGAGATGATACATGCTTGTAAAGACACTTTGCATGAATTGTCACATCAGCATATGCTTTCTGCGCAAACTTTGATTTGTACGCAGTCTGATGAAGGTGATTATACCGCGGAAATTCTTGATTCCGTTCATAATCATAATCCATTCATGCTCTTGCCATTCTAATCATACCCCGCGCATCGAGGGGTCCCAGATGAATTTATGCATCTGGAGTTGCATGCGAACATTCAATCGGTCTTCCAAAATCCATTCAGCAAGTGATTTGAAAGGCAATGCATCGAAAACGCAAGACATGAGTATTGCTCCACATGCATGAGTCAAATCATATTCATTGATGATGTTTTTTGCCCATTCATAGTCTTCGCGAGATGCGAGGACAAATTTCACTTCATCATTCTTTGTTAATACCTTAAGATTCGGAAGATGATTCAGTGTACTCATTTTTGAATCAGGACATTTCACATCCATGATCCGAATCACTCTAGGATCAATGAATGAGATGTCGATGTGCCCACCTGTCTCGATTGCAACTGTATATCCTGCATCACAAAATGTTTTCATCAGACCATGAATGGCGAATTGTTCGAGTGGCTCACCACCGGTGAATTCAATGAATTTACAATCATATTGTTTGACGGCTTCCAATAATTCACTGCCTTTCATTGTTGTTCCACCCGTTCTTTTGTCGAGTGCATAGGGAGTGTCACACCATGAGCAACGAAGTGAGCAACCATGCATGCGAATGAATACGCATCGCTCACCGGCTCTGAGTCCTTCGCCTTGAATGGAATGAAATATTTCACTTATGGAAAATTCAGTTTCCGTAGAATTTTCGAGTTCCAAAACTGATGCATCTGGTTGAGTGAATTTGGGCATGACAATTATTCCAAATCGGTATCAATTGCATGAATGATTTCTTGAGGCGTGACAGAAACAATGCCGGGCTGTTCGCATACAATTCCTGCCGCATAATTAGCCAGAGTCGCTGCTTCCTGTATTGTTGCGCCACCTGCCATTGCGGAAGCAAGCATTGCGATTGCGGTATCGCCCGCTCCGGACACATCGGATACTTTCCTAGCTCTTGTTGGTACGGATGATATATTGCCATTGCTTTCGAAAAGCATCATTCCTTGTTCGCCAAGAGTAAGAAGTACATTCTTGCATTCGAGTCTTTTGAGTAGTTCTTTTCCTGCTTTTTGTATGTCTTCAGTACTTTTCAGTGGGAATCCAAGAGCTTCTTGAGCTTCCTTGCGGTTTGGTTTGAAGACGGCAACGCCTTTATACTCGAAGAAGTGACTAAATTTAGGATCTACCAAAACAGGGATATTTCGGGATTGTGCAATTGAACAAAGGGAGTGAATGAGTGATTTGGTCATTACGCCTTTATTATAATCCTCGAGTATGATTCCTGCCAAATCTGATGTATTCATGATGGAACCCAGCAGCATATCCGCTTCTGCATCAGATATGGCATCGCGAACTTCGCGGTCCACGCGCAACATTTGCTGATTATTTCCGATGATGCGGGTTTTGACCGTGGTTGGTCGATGTTCCAAAGCAATCATGCCTGAAGAAGAGCAACCCATGGATTCAAGGATTTCCATAAGCATGGCTCCTGAATTGTCATTTCCAATTACACCACACAATAATGGCTTGATTCCAAGGGCCTGAAGATTGCTCGCCACATTGGCCGCGCCACCTAGATGTAGGGATTCATTCTCGAGATCAATGACCGGAACAGGAGCTTCAGGGGAAATACGGCTTACTGAACCCCAGAAATAGCGGTCCAGCATTACATCGCCGACCACGGCAATGGTTTTGCCGGCGCACTGGGAAAGAATGGATTTTGCCGTGGAACTAGAAATCGATTGCATGTCAAAAACCTGTTTTTGAGCTTGAAATTCAATGCTTTGTTCAAAAAAAAGCAAGTGGCGAAGATAAGAAAAAAACAGGCCTTTTGCACGAATTCTTTCTACTCATTTTGATGTCAAGAATATGTGCTTAGACCGGAAATAACCGGAATTATCGTATTTTTGCACTTTGCGGCATAAGGCGGACCGAAATGTACATCTATGAAATTCCATGAAGACACCCATTTCTCAGCAAGACATTGATGCCATGGCGAGTTTGCTGGACATTGTTCCGGTAAAGCAGGATAGTGCATGGATATGGCAAATGTCGAATGAGACATCAGGTCAATCTCAAACGGTTATCATACATGAGTCGGTGGATTTTGGTGACGGAGAATCAGGTTACTTGATTTCCGTACAGACAGGACATGGATATTTTGAACTTCATGGCTGCACGCATTTTTTGCTGTTTGAGCCGGATGAAGTCATCTTTCTACGAGTTGAAGAAAAAATGGTATCAAGCATGGTGATAGGCAAGCATTGCACTTGTTCTATGTTTGCTCCCATAAATAGAGAATTGCTTCGCATGGATCCTGAATTGTTGGATCCTGCGGTTTTGATGTCAGCAATGCAAATGTCAATAGCGGAGAGTATTCTATCATGAGTTCTCGAAATAATAAAATTCAGGTTCAAGTTTTTAATGACTCGAATCAAAAGCCGGTTCCAAGAACAAAAATCCAGGAAGTTGTTCGCAGGGTTTTTGCAAGTGAAGGAATCAAAGAAGCCGAGGTAAATGTCATCATCGTCACAGATGAGCGCATTCATGAAATGAACATTGAATTCCTCAAGCATGATTATCCAACGGATGTCATCACATTTCCAATCAGCGAAGATCCGCTGGAGGGTGAAGTGTATATCAGTGCTGATACAGCAAGAAATCAAGCTGTTGAATATGGTGTGACATTGACTGAAGAAATTCTTCGTCTTGCCGCCCATGGCGCATTGCACCTAGCAGGTTATGATGATGCCACCCCGGAAGGCAAGAAGCAAATGAGCATTCTCGAGACCAAATACATGCATGCGGGAAATTCCTGAACATGAGCATGTATGATCGCATTTTACAGATAATCTCTGAAGTCATCGGCCATATACAGGAAGGTGATTCGCTGACAGGTTTGCAATTGAAAGAATTCGAAAACAGAGGATTCACTGTTGCCGAAATTTCAACAGCATTAAGCTGGATAGCTGAAAGAATTGAATTATCTGTCACTGAGAAAACCGAGCATGCATTGCGTTCC
This sequence comes from Ignavibacteria bacterium UBA961, assembly GCA_002293005.1. GTDB lineage: Bacteria > Bacteroidota > Ignavibacteria > Kapaibacteriales > UBA961 > UBA961. The sequence goes on from DBCJ01000060.1 coordinate 26,711, forward strand.
GATCTTTCTCATCGTGTATTGAATGAAACCGAAAGAGCATTATTTTCATCGGAAGCATGGGGAAGAATGCTGCATTTTCGAGAGATTGGATTATTGCGTGCCGAGCATGTTGAAATGCTGATTGAAAGAGCCATCATGATGAATATCGGTTCGATTGACAATCCTACGCTCACGATGCTGATAGTTTCTCTTTTATTTCAGGATGATGACTCCAAGCATTCAATACATCGCATGCTATTAAAGGGTGATGAACAGATTCATTGAAGCATGACCCCGTAGTTCAGCCGGATAGAACGCAAGTTTCCTAAACTTGATGTCGGAGGTTCGAGTCCTCTCGGGGTCGCAAGAACTTTAGGAATTGATTTCAGCCTCCAAAATCTTCCAAATCTCTCTTTTGAGTATTTCAATATTCTCGCCTGAAACAGCGGAAATCAACATTACTTTGTATTCTTTTCCGAAATCCAATTCTTCCAGAATGGGTCTGTCTGCCTCGGTTACCGTATCCATCTTGCTGATACAAATGATTCGTGGCTTTTCAAGCATTGATGATTCATATTTGCGTAATTCATCGCAGAGAACTCCATATTCCTGAACTGGATCGCCACTCATGGCATCGAGAAGGAATACAAGAACTTTGGTTCTTTCAACATGACGCAAGAATTGAATGCCCAAACCTTTGCCTTCATGTGCGCCTTCAATCAAACCGGGAATATCAGCCATCGTGAAAGAGCGTTCATTTCCAACATATACCATCCCGAGATTTGGTACAAGCGTTGTGAAAGGATAATCCGCGATTTTGGGTTTTGCGGCAGACATGACGGAAATAAGCGTGGATTTCCCGGCATTTGGGAATCCGACGAGTCCAATATCAGCAAGGATTTTTAGTTCAAGTTCGAGTTTGAATTCTTCACCCGGTTCTCCGGGCTCGAAATATCTTGGCGCTTGATTCACGGATGTGGTGAATTCGGAATTTCCACGACCACCGCGACCACCTTTGGCTATGGTCACTCTTTGCTTGTCTTCAGTCAAATCAGCCAAAATTTCATGTGTTTCGGCATTGCGAACGACAGTTCCTGCGGGAACTCTGATGATTTTATCTTTACCGCTTTTGCCTGTACAGCGGGAAGTTCCACCTTGTTTGCCATCTTCAGCACTATAGGATCTTTCATAACGAAAGTCGAGAAGCGTGGTTAATTGTCTGTCGGCTTCAAAAATCACATCTCCGCCTTTTCCGCCATTTCCGCCATCGGGCCCGCCAAGAGGCACGAATTTTTCCTTGCGAAAACTCATATGACCTTTTCCGCCCTTGCCGGATTCTACTACAATTAATGCATTATCGATAAAATTCATGCTGGATTCCAAACTTGTTATTATACAAAAATACGGTATTCCTGCCCGATGCACTCCTTAACTGCATTGAAAATCGTAAATTGCGCTTCGGTAGGGAGGGATTTCCAACCATTTTCTGATTTGAGATTTTATGCCAACTATCACTTCATTGGATCCGCGCATAACTCGTGCGAGTATCCCGGCAGAGCAAGAACAACCATTTGCACCAAAAGAAACTTTGGATCAGTTTCAAACTTTTGAGGTATTTGTTCAAAGCAAAACAGGCGGTCATCATGCGCATGTTGGATCTGTACATGCACCAACACCCGAGATGGCGATGTCTTATGCAAAAGAACAATATGGTCGCAGAGGCCAAACCTTGAATATCTGGATTGTAGAGACATCGAATA
>DBCJ01000087.1:0-6338 GCA_002293005.1 Ignavibacteria bacterium UBA961
GATACTCCGGGAACAGCAAATGCTGATTTCGTGGTTTTCCCACCGAGATGGATGGTTGCAGAGCATACATTCAGACCACCTTGGTTCCACAGAAATTTCATGAATGAGTATATGGGATTGATTTCCGGTGCTTATGATGCAAAAGAAGGTGGTTTTGTGCCCGGTGGAAGCTCACTGCACAATTGCATGTCGGGTCATGGACCCGATGCCGCCACATATGAAAAGGCAGTTAATGCAACTTTGGAACCTCATTATTTGAATAATGGATTTGCATTCATGGTGGAAACGCGCTTTGTGAATCGTCCAACCAAATATGCAATGGAAACAGGTGAATTACAGAGAGATTATTTTGAATGTTGGCAAGGATTGAAGCCACTATTCAATCCAAATAAGCGATAAATAATCGCTGAAATATCAGGAAGCCCCGACGAGTGCTATCCGTCGGGGCACTTTTTTTTCTTAGGCAAAGGCATATCATGTCAGAGCAAAAAAACAATCGTTTTGGATTAGACCCAATAGTTGGAATCATCATGGGGAGTGATTCAGATCTTCCAACAATGCAAGAGGCCGCATCGATATGCGAGACATTTTCGATTCCTTATGAATTGAAGGTCGTTTCTGCGCACAGAACACCAGAAGATATGGCTGAATATGGAAAAACAGCTCATTTGCGTGGGATAAAAGTGATTATAGCCGGAGCCGGCGGTGCTGCTCATTTACCCGGAATGATCGCGGCTTATTCCCCATTGCCCGTGATTGGCGTGCCTGTGCAAACAAAGGCATTGGGTGGTCAAGATTCACTTCTGTCCATTGTGCAAATGCCACCTGGCGTTCCGGTTGCAACAGTTGCAATTGGTGGCGGGAAAAATGCAGGACTACTCGCTGTGCAAATCTTGAGTGCTTGCTACCCCGAATTGCTTGATGAAATGACCATTTTCAAGGCTAATATGGCCGAAGAATCACGCAAGAAAAATGAGCGATTAGGATAAACCATCAAGCAATCTCGCCAATGTGCGAGTTGATTCCCTTCTTTCATATCGTTTGATTGCATCCACATTTGGATGTGCAATCTGCTTACCCTCTTGAAATGCCTGATACATCTTGAGAATGATATTGGCTATTCCTTCAATGTCTGATTGATGAGCAATTCCGCCTGCCTGTGTCTCATGCATGAGATCAGCAATAGCGCCTTTAGCCGGTGCAATTGCAATCACGGGTTTCATGGAACCGATATATTCATAGACTTTCCCCGGAACAATCTCCTCGCTTTCTTTGGCTTCATCGACAATCAGCAATAATGCATGAGAAACAAGTAGATATGAGATGCTTTTTTCATGAGGAACATATCCTATAACCTCAATGGATGACTTGAATGTAGTGGCATTGAACATATCATGCACTTCATTCCCGAATCTTCCGATAAATCGAAGGTGAATTGATTTGGGATCAATAAGATTTTTTGATGCCAGCAATTCCAAAGCTGCAAAAAGAGATGATGGATTGCGCCTTCCATACATCGAACCCGTATATGTCAACACAAATGCATCATTGATTTCAAGTGTTGTGTCGATATGCTCCCGGCTAGGATAATCAGTTGAATCATAACCATTTGGAACATGATAAAACTTTGATTCGGGCAATTCCGGGAATTTTCTGAGTGCATCTTTGATGATACCGATCCATGCGCATTCAACTGCATCGGCTTCCTTGAAAACACTATGCTCAAGCGATCTGTCAATCCAGGCCGGCAGGAACCATCTTTTGGGCGAAGTGAGAAATTCTGTCCATGGATCACGAAAACCTGCCACCCAATGCAAACCCGTCTTTCTCTTCAATTGTCTGGCAATGAGCGAAGTTGTGTAAGGGGGTGAAGAGTTGTATATTGCACCGATAGAGTGCTTTTCAATAAGTTCCAATGCTTTTGGTATGGCAGTTGGCATCCAACCGATTCGGGCATCGGGAATGAAAAAAGTGGCTCGAATTGACTCTGCAATACGCTCTTTGATCGAACGCCTTTGATGGTCATTCTTGATGACATTCACATCAATCGGCACTCCTTTTTTCTGCCCCATGAGCATGCGATATGCATCGTATGGCTCATAAATATGAGTTCTTTCAACGATGATGTCCGCAGGAATTTTGGAAAGCAGTGATTCATCTCTTGCGGGAAAATCCCCATTGGAGACGGTTAAAACGATGGGATTCCATCCAAAATCCCGCAGATATTGAATATGCTTCAAAACCCTTTGCACTCCGGGTCCGCCGGAAGGGGGAAAATAATAGGCGATGATCAATACATTTTTCATGGCAAAAGCTATCCTTGAACTATGCAAAGATAGCATGATTCTCCAACACTTTTCGGGAATGTCCGCATTCCACGATTCAAAACGATGACAATACAAGATTTGCATTTTGATTGCATTCATTTCCGTGGCGATATGCCATGCAGACCGAATAAAGAGTCCGGGAAGGTTTGTGATACATGTACTGAATATCAACCTATCTCAAAAAGAATCCTCATTATCAAGCTCGGTGCATTGGGGGATGTGATACGAACAACTCCTCTTTTGGAACGATATAGAAAAGAGTATCCACATTGTCATATTACCTGGATTACGAATTATCCAGAAATTCTCCCCAAAGATGCGCTTGATTGTATTCGTTCTTTTACTTTTTCAGATGTGTTCATTGTCACCAAGCAACATTTTGACATCGCGGTGAATCTATGCAAAGATGAGGAAGCCGCCATGCTTCTTGCTGAATGCAATGCAAAGCAGAAGTTTGGATTTATTTGGTCTGAAGGACATCTTTCCATCGCAAATCCGGAATCTGAACATAAACTACTCACCGGTTTATTTGATTCCTATTCAAAGGCAAATACAAAGAGTTATGTGGAAGAGATTTTCGAAATCTGTGGCTTCGATTATCAGCAAGAACCATATTCGCTCAATGTGGATTCCAAACAAATGGACCACTGGTCTTATCTCAAGGAATCGGCCCAAAACAAACTCGTCATCGGACTCAATACAGGCGCAGGATCTCGCTGGCCAACTAGACTTTGGCCCGAAGAGAATTGGAAACAGTTGATTGTAGCTCTGCAAAATGTCGGATATGCGCCATTATTGCTTGGTGGGAACGATGAACATGAGAGAAATACACTATTGAAGCAAGAAACCGGCGCAATGTATGAAGGTGTTTTTCCATTGGAAACATTCATCGCAATCTCGGCACAATGTGATGTGATTGTAACAGCGGTGTCCATGACGATGCATATTGCGCTTGGTCTTGGAAAAAAAATGGTACTCTTCAATAATATCTTCAATAAACATGAATTCGATGTTTTCGGAAGAGGGGAAATAATTGAGCCTGAAACAGGATGCGATTGTTATTATGGAGCACAATGCTCGCGCGAGAGAATCTGCATGAAGGATATTTCAGTGAATACAGTATTTGCGGCAATACAGAGGCAGATTTCTTGATGAATGAAGGTCCTCTCGATATTGCCTATGTGTCTGTTTTCTATCCATATAGAGGTGGCATAGCACAATTCAATGCCTCATTGTATCGTGCTTTTGAGGAATTGGGTCATCATCAAAAGGCCTATACATTCACGCGGCAATATCCTGATATTCTATTTCCCGGAAGCTCGCAATTTGTTGCTGAAGAAGATAGTGCAGACCCCATTCCCGCAAAGCGAGTATTGGATACGATGAATCCTTTCAATTGGCTTTCAACTGCTTCGGATATTCGCAAAACACATCCGGATTTGCTCTTGACTCAATTGTGGATGCCTTTCATGGGACCTGCTTTTGGAACAATTGCAAGAAGGATGGATAAAGATTGCATGAAACTTTGCGTGGTACATAATGCATTGCCACATGAATCCAGGCCCGGCGATACTGCTTTCACGAAATATATGCTCTCCGCACATGATGGACTCATTGCCATCAGCGATGCTGTTGAAGAAGATTTGAAACGCTTGAATCTCGGTAAGCCCATCTTGAGAAAAGAGCATCCAATTTATACGCACTTTGGCGACCCCATTGACAAACAAATGGCAAGAGAGGAGCTAAATTTGCCGAAAGATGCCAAAATTCTCCTCTTTTTTGGATTCATTAGAGAATATAAAGGACTCATGAATTTGATTGAATCCATGAAGTTTTTATCGGAAGATGTTCATTTGGTAATTGCAGGGGAAATTTATGGTTCATTTGATGAATATGATGCAAAAATCCAATCACTGAAGCTCGATCAGAGAGTGCATAAACATGTAAGATATATCCCTGATTCCGAGACTCCACTCTTTTTCTGCTCCGCGGATGCATGCATATTGCCTTATATAACAGCAACGCAAAGTGGAATCATAGCAATTGCGCATCATTTTGAAATTCCGGTCATAGCAACCCCTGTTGGAGGTTTATCCGAAGCATTGAGAAATGGAAAGGCCGGAATGATTGTAAAAGGTACCAATGTTCAAGAAATTGCCAATGGAATCAATGAGTTTTTTGACAAGGATTTGTCTTCTCGATACATAGAAAGGGTAAGGGCTTTAAAAAAAGAATTGTCATGGACGGAACTTGCAAGAGACATCATTGCATTTTACGAAATGATCAAAAGCAGTAAAACCAAGCATTGATTGCACTTTTCAGTCAAATTCTGCTTGAATTCAAAGTATTTTCTTCATGAAAAATCATTCACATATCGTATCTTTGTAACTGCATTTGCAGGTTTTTTCATGTTGTATTTGACCCTGCTCAGCACTTCAACTCGACTTTTCATTACATAACATTTCAGGTGATTTCAATGGATTTGTTCAAAGCTCGACTCGACGAGAAACTTCCCCAGCTTCGTGCCGAGAGAACAACATTGCTCAAGGAACATGGAGATACACAAATCTCTACTGTTGCAATTGAGCAAGTGCTCGGTGGCATGAGAGCTGTTCCCGCATTGCTTTGTGAAACTTCTTCCGTATCTGCGGATGAGGGTCTTCGCATCAGAAATATCCCAATCTTGGAATTAACTAATCAAACTCCCGAAGATATATTCTTTCTTCTTTGCACAGGCGTTTTGCCAAATGATGCTGAAAGAGCAGAAATCAGTGCCGCATTTGCAGCGAAAGCAAATGTACCTGATTCAGTTTGGGATGTATTAAAAGCATTGCCAAAAGATACCCATCCAATGGTCATGCTCAGCATCGGGATTTTGGCATTGGAAAAAGAATCAGCTTTCCGTAAATCATATGAAGCAGGTGCTTCAAAAGATGAATTGTGGAAGGCAACTTTGGAAGATTGCGTGACTCTTCTCGGTGGTGTTACCACAATTGCTGCCGGTATTTATCGCATTAGATTTGGTAAAGGCGATTTGATCGCACCGAAAGATGGCTTGGATTGGAGTGCAAATTTTGCGCATATGCTAGGTGTTAGCAATGATGCATCATGGGAAGATCTCGTGAGACTGTATCTTGTATTGCATAGTGATCATGAAGGCGGAAATGTCAGTGCTATGACATCACATGTTGTCAGTTCAGCGCTTTCCGATGTCTTCTATTCCGTAAGTGCCGGTTTGAATGGTCTTGCGGGTCCATTGCATGGTCTTGCAAATCAGGAATGTTTGCGTTTCATCATGGATCTTCGTCAAGAATTCGGTGGTGTTCCAACAGATGAAGCACTTCGTGAATATTGCTTCAAGCGTTTGGGCTCAGGTCAAGTCATTCCTGGTTATGGACATGCTGTTCTTCGCGTGACAGATCCTCGCTTCACTGCATTCCATCAATTTGCAGAAGAGAAGAACTTGAATGATGACAATGTGCAATTCATGAAGAAGTTGTTTGCCATCGTGCCTGAGGTATTGAAGGAACAAGGTAAAGCTAAGAATCCATGGCCGAATGTTGATGCGGCATCAGGTTCATTGCTCTATTATTATGGCATGACAGAATTCGAATTCTATACCGTGATGTTTGGTGTTTCCCGTGCAATGGGAATATGTTCTCAGATTTTGGTCCACCGCATGATAGGTTCTCCGATTGTGCGTCCAAAATCAATGACGCTCGCGGAACTTCGCGGAATGATTAAGTAACTCAGAAAGCCTCTTCAATTCGAAGAGGCTTTTTTTTATCGTTTTCGTGCAATCAAATAAATCTCAATGCCTGTGAGATGTTCATAGATTCTCCCGAGCTTTTTTTTGAATGATTGAGCGAAAGAGAAATGAGTCCTCAAGGCATGATCAGCCATGATTCCGGCTCTATGTGTAATGCCGTCATTTGGTTTTCTGCTGATGCATTGAATAATGTCAAAACCTTGATCTTCCACAAGTTTTTTGAGTGATTGTTTAGAGTAATG
>DBCJ01000087.1:6513-8244 GCA_002293005.1 Ignavibacteria bacterium UBA961
ATTGATCATGTATTGCAGAAATATCTGATGCAATATTCAAACCGATGCTTTTGCAATATTGTCTTGCTTGCTCGGAAGGTTCAATGCCATGCACGGAATATCCAAATCTTCTGCATTGATCCAGAAAATATCCTTTGTCACAGCCGATATCCAGAATTGAATCTCCTGGATGGATTCCTTGTTTTTCCAGTTCTGAGATGAGCCAAAACTGTTCTGGCAATCTAAATAATCTGCGATGTTCGGAAGAAAGTACTTCGCTAGCACTCATTGCATAGGAGGATGTATAATATGCATCGAGATTCTGCTTGGATGGTTGTTCAGCAAGTACATGTACATCACAATATGTACATAGTAGCACTTTGTTTGTACCATACTGCTTTTCAATGAGTGATGTAGTTTGACAGATTGGACATGAATTCACGATAATTTCCGATATTTATGTAGTTAATTTAAAGAAAAATGAATCGAAAACTGAATCGAAACCTTAATGCAATGCATTTATGAATCCTCTTTTTCGGTTTTCATATATCGGCATATCTTTTTGGGTGATTAAATGAAAAAAACAGTAAAAGAATCAAATGGGAAAACATTGTCATTAAAAGAGCTATCTATAGAGATTATATATTCAATTAGAAACAATCAAGGCTCGGAATTACATTTGGTGGAAGAGAAAATCAATAATCTTTCAGATATGGAATCTAAGCCAATCCGAAGGGAATTGCTTGGATTCATCCAGACCTACTTGCAAAGAAGAAGCTTCACACCGGAAGAGATGCATGAGAGAATCGAAAAACATTGCAAAGTCTTTGCAAAATATAGATATCATGAAATTAGAGCTAGAGCAATGATGCTATTGGGGAATCATTTTAAACATACATATAAACATTTTCCGGAAGCACTGAAAGCATTTACGGAAGTTGAAAATATTGCCCAAAAACATCTAGGTTGGGATAATATGACATTGTGTGAAACATTGTTTGAGAAAGGAGGTGTATTCTTTTTTCTCGGAGAATATGAAAAATCAACTGAATGTATTCTACAGGCACAGGCTCTAAAAATATTCTCACAGGCCACTCCCGAATTTCACTTTAAATCACACATAAATGTTTCTAGAAATTATTACTATTTAAATGATCCAGTTAACTCAAAAAAGCATCTTGAATTAGCTGAGCAAAGTTGGGAAGACTATCAAGGCGCATATGATAAAGGTGCATTGTATACGAGGAGATCTGACCTGAATATCTCGATGCAAGATTGGGATGGCGCACTTGCTATATTAATGGAAGGACTGAAATATTACCTAGATACGACATTTACATTAAGAATAGCAGAGTTTTACAAGGAGTTGGGAGAGTTTTATCGTAAAGAAGGAAATCCATTGAGAAATTTTGAATTGTCAATGCAGAATTTTGAAAAAGCCGTCGTACTTTCAAAAGAACTGAATATTCCTAGGCTAGAGGCCGCTCTCTATGATAGCATGTGGAATACTTGTAAAGCTTTTGAAGAATGGAAACTTTGCTCTCAATATATTATTCTACATTCACAAGTTGAAGAGAACATGCATCGCGATGAGATTGATATTTACATTAAAAAATTAGAACATTTGGCAATGGTGGAAAAACAAAAAATGATGCAAGAAGGTAAGCCAACATATTCAGAATCAATCATTGACGAAGTAATGACTCTTAGAAAAGAAAATGAATCACTCAGATTTAAAAACAGTGAATTACA
>DBCJ01000026.1 GCA_002293005.1 Ignavibacteria bacterium UBA961
ACAGTTTTGCGTAGTGGATCATCTGCATATTCCATGAGGATGTCAAGTCGACCCATCAAACCATATTTCGGTGCCAAAAATGTGGTTTCTGTCGACACATCATCACCATCAAATGAATCCAATACCGGATGCAAAGATTGTATGAGTTCCTGACAAAGCAGCTCCAATTTTTCCATGTCAGACTGATCACGAATTGCCGATAATGCCTGTAATGGCATGCTTTTGATCGTTGCAGCAATGATTTCTTGTGGAGATGCATATTCCCCTGAAATTTCTTTGTCCAACCAATTACCAACTATGATTCCGGCAAGCAAAGCAATTCCTGATTGCTTCTTGGAGAATTTTCGGATAAACATTGAACCGATGGAAATATGCTCGCCATTTCCACAGCATTCTGCCAAGTCCGTGGCAGTATACAATAGATCGGGTTCAATAATGCATAGGGTTGAATCAGTAGAAATTGCATGATTTGAGTTGATAGATCTCACGCAATTCGAGATATGAATCGTTGCTCCATGCCAGAGTTTATGACATGATTCATGAATGTCTTGAATATCAAAATGCACTTCACGCTGAAATTCATCGAAGCATATGATATGTGTATGTTTTTGATACTTTGACCAAGATTGAATCGTTCCTCTAAACAATGGAATCTCAATAGTCGAATCTTGCTCCGATATCGAGGGCAATTCCACATTATATTCCTGTGGATTTCCTGCCAGAATGGAGAGTATTGCCCTTGTTGTCAATCGCGCTTCTTCCATTCTTTCACTTGTAGCCGATTTCTTTTTCAGATTGATGAATATGCCATAGAGTAATCCTGCTTTTTTGAATTGAGGATATTTCTGAATGAGAAAAGTCCATTCGGCAAAATGAGATGAGAACAATTGCAATTCGGAAGATAGAATCAATGATATGATTTGATTCAGTATGTCTTCATATTCCCCAAAATGCACTCCATGATCGCATGCATGTTCTTGGAGAGAAGGCAGTTCATCGAGTATTGAATGTATATGCAATATGATTGATTGATCGAGCATGAGTGACAGTTGAATTGTGAAGTTGCAAAGTACAGAGTTTGACAAAGACATAAAAAAAGGTGTCTGAATTTCAGACACCTTTGTGTGTTTTTGTTTGCCAAGATTAGAAATTCACTGCTTCGCCCCATGCACCGGCCGCTGCTTCCATAACGGCTTCCGAGAGAGTTGGATGAGCATGGATGGTACGGAACAATGTTGGCCCTGTGGCTTCGAGTGAGCGTGCAAGACCAAGTTCAGCGATCATTTCCGTTACATCCGGACCAATCATGTGCGCGCCGAGAAGTTCGCCATATTTCGCATCAAAAATGAGCTTCACGAAACCGGCTGTTTTGCCGATTCCATGCGCCTTTCCAGATGCTGTAAATGGAAACTTTCCAACTTTGAGTTCATAACCGGCTTCTCTTGCTTTTGCTTCTGTGAGACCAACGCTGGCAACTTGTGGATTGCAATATGTACAACCTGGAATATTGTCATAGTCAACGCCATGCGTTTCATGTCCGGAGATAAATTCGGCACAAACAATGCCTTCCGCAGATGCTTTATGGGCAAGCCATGGTGGACCTGCAACATCACCGATGGCATAGACGCCTTCAACATTTGTACGAAGATATTTATCGACAACAATCCAACCTCTTTCCATTTTCACGCCCAATTGCTCAAGTCCGATACCTTCGATATTGGCTTGGACGCCTACGGCATTCAGTGCTCTATCTGCGATGAGTGTTTCTTGCGTTCCATCTTTTTTCTCAACAAGAACTTCCACGCCTTTCTTTGTCGGTTTTGCTGAAATCACTCTCGTTTGAGTGAGAATATTCATGCCCGCTTTTTTGAAATTACGCTCCAATTCCTTGGACACATCAATATCTTCAACCGGTACAATATTCGGCATCATTTCAACGATGGTGACATTGGTGCCATATGCATTGTAGAAATATGCAAGCTCAACACCGATGGCACCGGCGCCGATAACGATCAAAGAACCTGGATTTTCTCTTTGGAAAATTGCATCGGTTGAAGTCCAAACATGCTTGTGATCGACTTCAATGAAAGGGAACATGCGGGTGCGAGCACCGGTGGCGATGATCACATTCTTGCATGAAATCGTATCTGTGACGGCATTTGTATTTGGATCGCGTACTTCCACTTTAGAGCGAGAAAGAACTGTTCCATGACCGGTGACTTGTTGTACTTTATTCTTTTTGAAGAGAAAGCTCACACCATTAGACATACGATCAGCAACTTCACGACTTCTATCGATTGCACGAGAGAAATCAACATCCATTTTCTGAATATTGAATCCAAAATCAGATGCATTCTTGAAAAAATTCATGTACTCGGCATTTTTGAGTAGAGATTTACTTGGAATACATCCAACATTCAAGCAAACTCCACCGAGTTTGTCTTTTTCCACGCAAATGGTTTTGAGGCCAAGTTGAGATGCGCGAATCGCGGCTACATAACCGCCCGGACCGCTTCCAACGACAACGAGGTCGCATTCATGTTGAGTCATGGTGATTTCCTATGGGATTCTGATGATTGCTAATTCAAGTCTGCGAATATACCGTATTGCTGATTATTTCTTGTTCAGCAATTCCGTGATTTTTGCTCTGATGGCATCGCTTTCAGAAAGTGGATTGACATCTTTCAAAGCGACATTACCTTCTTGGTCAAGTATCCAAACGCTGGGAATTGAGCCGATTCCATACAATATGGCGGCTTTATTATCCCAAAAATTGCCATCTGCTACTTGAATCCAAGACATTTGTTGTTCTTTGACATAATTCTTCCAAGTATCAAGATCTTTGTCAAGTGAAACACCCAAGAGAATAAAGTCCTTCTTCTTAAAGGTATTCCAGATATTTTTGGCTTCAGGAATTGAGCGAATGCAAGGCGGACACCATGTTGCCCAAAAATCAATCATGACAACTTTCCCTTTAAGGGAAGATAATGTGAATGGCTTTCCATCTATGTCATTCATGGTAAAATCGGGAGCAGGTGTTCCAATATTCACTTGTGGAGCTGCTGGTGCAAATTCCTGAGTAGTTTCGCCTTCAGGAAGCTGTTGATTCTGAGGTTCATTCTGTTCATTGGCACATCCAATGAAGAACAATGAAAGAAAAACAAGTGATGCGATGCGTAGGCTAATCATTGTGCATTACCAAATTAATGAGCATGAAAACTACGGAATTGACATAAAAAAAGCCCTCTCGGATAGATTCCGAAAGGGCTTGTGGAAAACTTTTAGGATTATAATGAGGCTGCTGCTGACATGACAGCATCATAATTAGGCTCCACACCTGGATTTTCAGTGACTTCAACATATTGGATGATGCCATTTGCATCAATCAAATAGACTGCTCTTGCACTGACATCAAGACCGGGAACATTGGCAAGATTCGGGAAAAGAACATCATATGCTTTTGTCACTTCGCGATTCATATCTGAGAGAATCGGGAAATTCAATTCATTCTTTTTGGAAAATGCATCAGCACTGAATGGGAGATCCACACTCACACCGAAAATTTTCGCATTGGCTGAAGAGAGCTTGCCGAGATTGTCTCTGAATGTACACATTTCTTTCTCACAAACGCCTGTGAAAGCGGCAGGGAAGAATGCAAGAATGACAGATTGGCCCTTATATGAGCTCAATGTGTGTGGGGTCAATGTATTGTCGACCAAAGTGAAATCAGGGGCGGAATGTCCAACTGATAATGCCATAAAAACCTCTATAAAATCTGTGAATAGTGATGCGAAGTATTACAAAGATGAAAATTTCTGAAAACATTCAGGCCATCTTCACCGATATAACGCTCAAGCATTGAATCGTCTGCTTTCAATAAGTCAATCATCACAAGACAATCAACCGCATCATTAAAGGCAGGATCGATGCCAAAACCACAGAATTTACCACCAAGTTTCATATACTGTCGAATTAATATGGGTATGCCCTTACCATCGGGCTCTATCTCCATGATCATGCTATTGATGACTTCGATATCTGAGTGGATTTTATCATTTCCTATCAATGCTTGAAAAGATTGGTATTGCTTGCCGGGCACAAAGGGATGTTTTGCCTTGATGCAAGAAGCAAAATCATAATCAAAACAATATTCTTTCAAGTATGAGATGATCAATTGTTTGGATAGGGGATGATAATTATTGCTGATGCTCACGCTTCCAAAGAGAAAACGATATTGTTGTTGTTGAAGGATATATGCACCAATCCCTTTCCATAACAATTGCAGGGGCAAGAATGATCGTTGAAATTCCTTGCAGATGAATGCTCTGCCCAATTCCAATCCTTTGGGCATGAGTTCATGAAATCCTTGGGAATAGTGGAATAGTGTTTGAGTGTAGAGTCCATTCTTCCCAAAAACTTTTCGGAGATGGTCGGTTCTTCCCAATCTATATCCACCGATGATTCCATGACCCGCTTTATGCAATATCAATTGATCATATTCTGAATCAAATATATCTAGATCCAATGCCTTTCCGGTTCCTTCACCAACTTCTCTGAATGCGCATTCTCTCAATCTTCCGATCTCTCTCAAAATGGCCGGTTGAGTTTCAGCTTTTGCGACATACACCACATAGTCGCCTGATTCTGCCAGTATGTCTTGCTGAGTATATCTCTCCAATTCTTGTGAAATCTCATCCCATGAGCCGGTTGGAATTTCTTGTTGATTGAGAGTTTGATTCTTTGATTGAATGGTGCGATCCAATTGTAGGAGATATGTTCTTTGTCTAATATATCGTGTGCAGTCGGTCTCGCTGATGAAAGTATTCAATAATTGCTTTTGAATCGGCTTTCCGACAGTGATGGATACATTGCCATGTTTCCTTTTGAGATATTCTCTTGGTAAGAGCATGGTTCTCAATCGAGGATGAATCAATCCCATGGCTTGGAATAACAGCGAATTGTGACCATGTATGAACATCGGGATAATGGTGGCATTGGTCATTTTGGCCATTCGCACAATATTCGTATTCCAATATGGATCTGCAATCATTCCAATACTTGGCTGAAAATGAGAAACTTCACCTGCGGGAAAAATGCCCAATATTCCCCCATCTTTCACCCAATGTATTGCCTCTTTGAGTCCTTTCCGATTTTCCGTAATTGCTTCATTTCCACCAAATGGATTCACGAAAATCATGCTTTCACGGAATTGCGGTATGCGACCCAATAATGAATTCGCCATTATTTTAAAATCCGGTCTGATGCTCCCCAATAATGAACCCAATATCACGCCTTCAATTCCACCAAAAGGATGATTTGCCACTACGATCACAGGTCCTTCTTTTGGAATAAGGTCCAGTCCATTAACTTCATATGTACAATTCATTGTATTGAGAACAGTATCATAAAAAGAATCTTGAGCTTGGTTCTTTGCCATTGCTTGTGCATACAGTGATGACATTTCCGTCAAACCAAGTGCATCTTCAATTGAGCGTTCGATGAGAGAACCAATGGAAGGAAATGGGATACTTAATGTATTCCCGAATGAGAGAGCAAAGGGGTCTGCCTGCAAGTCTTTTTGCATGATGTCCTCGAATTACTAAATGCTGCATTCGAACTTAGCATCAGGAGGATTATGCAATTATTAAGATATTCGAAATTTAGTTTACCTATTCATAATAAAGACACTGAATATCATACTGATTTTCCCTAAATTGCGCATCCACATTGAATAGTAGGGAATACACATGAAATACTTCCGACACATTCTTATCTGCATTACTTGTCTTGTTTCTTATGAGGCATCGGCGCAGATATCCAGGCCGACGGAATTTATCCCTCAACCTTTCGACATCATTGAATATGATGTTTCGATTGATTTGCTTTCAGCGCCGCTTCCCAAACTTGAGAATGGTCTTTGCATTATCAAGGTGGCATGGAATGAATCACCAAAAGGCAGATTGCCAATACATTTACGCGATCTCACAATAGATTCCATATTTGTAAATGGCATAAAATCCGGTTTTACTCGAAAGGGTGAGATCAAGGATGATACAATGCATTTTGCCATTGACATTCCATCGTCCATTAAAAAAGGTGATACTTCAATAGTGAAAGTCCACTATCAAGGCATGATGGGAAAAGAACCTCCGAGAACGATTTCTTGGGGTGGTGTATATTCAACCAAGCGAATAGTATATGCAATAGGAACAGGATTTTTTGCGAATTATGTTGGCACCACTCAACATTGGATTCCATGCTATGACCATCCTTCCGATAAAGCGCTGCTCAAAACACGAATCCTAGTTCCAAACGGATTAATGGCTGTCTCCAATGGAGCACTTCAGTCAATAGATACAATGGAAAAAGGTATACGCTATACTTGGGCGATTGACAAACCCTTGTCGACATATCTCATGACATTCGCGGTTGATTCATTTCAAAGACATGTCATCGGCGAGGAAAGAAATGTTGTATATGCAATCAGGCAAGACAGTTTGGCAACTGCCATTTCATTTTCACAATTGCCGAGAATGATCAAGACATTGGAAAGATCATTTGGTCCATATCCATTCGAAACCGTCGGATATGTTCTTACTCCAACCGGTTCGATGGAACATCAAACCATGATCAGCATTGACGAAGCAATAGTTCGGAAGAAAGATTCCGCCAATTCCACCATTTTGCATGAACTTGCTCATCAATGGTTTGGAGACAAAGTGACTCCAAGAGACTATGGCTATCATTGGCTTTCAGAATCATTTGCAACTTATTCCGAATCACTGTGGGCCGAGGAATTGAAAGGTATGCCGGGTTATGTGCAAGATGTGCAATCCAAAATCACGGAATATTTCGGAACTACTATCTCGAGAGAAGGCGTGATGCCACTCGAAAAATATGGGAGATCTGCCCCTTCTTCAAATTATCCAAGAACAATTTATGTGAAAGGTGCCGTGGTACTTGGCATGCTCAGACATCAATTGGGTGATAGCATCTTTTTTGCATCATTACAAACATATCTTGAAAGACATCGCTTTGGCAATGCAATCACCGAAGATTTTCAAAAAGCATGTGAAGATATTTCCGGGAGAGATCTGCAATGGTTTTTTGATCAATGGGTGAAAAGAAAAGGATGGCCAAGGATACAAATAGATACTGCTTCATCATTGAATGGAGGAATTCGCTCAATGCGATTGAAGATAATGCAGGTCCAAGCGCAAGATTATGGCATCTATGAACAAGTGCCACTGCAAATCGGATTTAGATTGCCGGACAATTCTTTTGTGTATCGAACAATCACATTCTCCGGACCTGAAACAATTCTGAATATAGACTCACTACCTGAATTCCGTTCAATGAATGTAAATCAAGGAAACAAATTCAGATCACTCGTGCAAGTTGCAAGAGTTACGGGGATTGAATCTTCCACTGATTTTATTGCAAATGCATTATATGTGTATCCAAATCCCGGAACATCACAATTGACAATTGAGTATCCGGTTTCTATTGCGGAATCAATGATTCTCTCAATGCAGGATCTGAAGGGATTAACAATCAAGACATGGAACGTACAAGCATCGAATCATGGAAATGCGATGACGGGACAGATGCAGATAGATGTATCGGGATTGCCATCAGGAACATATATACTTTCCATTAATAATGGCAAACAAATTATCTCAACGAATTGTATCATCACACAATAAATCATCATGAAAAAAACATTTATACTTTCTGCGCTTTTCGTTTTTCTCTGTTCAATACATGAACAAAAAGCACAATTGATTCATAGTGAAAGCATTCATGTGGAATTAGGAATTCCACTAGACAATAATGCTTCGAATGATTATCTGATCATCAGACCTCAATATGCGCTGAGCTACAATAGCGAACTCAATGTGCCCAATTGGATTTCATGGAATTTGCATCGAGGATGGTTTGGGGGAGTCCCAAGATATTCGGGAAGTTTCATACAAGACACCAGTTTACCTGCTGAATTTTACAGAGTGAAACATTCTGACTATACCAATTCCGGATATGATCGTGGGCATATGGTTCGTTCCGAAGAAAGAACCGCAACTGCTGAGGACAATAAATCGACATTCCTTCTCACGAATATCATGCCTCAAACTCCAACATTGAATCAGCAAACTTGGCTTTCATTGGAGTTTGAATGTGAGAGACTTTGTAAGGATCAAAACAAGGAATTATTCATTGTTGCGGGCGGAATATTTGGAGCAAATCCTAAAAGACTCAATACTGTGGTTTCTGTTCCTGATTCATATTGGAAAATTGTGGTGATATTGGACAGTGGCCAAAGAGTCTCAGATATCACACCAGCCACAAAAGTGATTGCGGTATTGATGAAGAATGAAGTTTATACATCCGGCACTACAGACTGGAAATTATATTCCACAACGGTCAATGCCATTGAAGAGAAAACCGGATATGATTTCTTGAGTGATGTTCCGAAAGAGATTCAAGAAATGATAGAATCCAAAAACTTTGTGTCAGTTCAAGAACAAGTAGAATCAACTACACTTATGATTTCACCAAATCCGGTGAGCAATCAACTCGGAATTGTTTTTCCGGGAATGGTTTCAAAACAATATGAAATTCAAATCATTGACATGATGGGTAGAATCATCACGAATGATAATGTAGAGTTACCTGTTGATGCGGATGGAATGATTCGTCATCAAATCGATATACGATATCTTCCTCAAGGTGCATATTCTCTCATCATTGGCAATGGAATGAATATATATTCCTCAGTCTTTATGAAGAGTGAATAATGAGATCTTATGTTTACATATTGTCTATTCTCATTTCTGCCGTTGCATTTGGACAGAGCGGAGTACAGAATCCAACAGCAGTTCATGTGCCATGGGGATTACCGGTAGATTCTGACAAATCGGATGACCATCTCGTTCAAAGAAGACAATATATCCTTAGTTATAATCACTTATTGAATGTGCCCAATTGGGTTGCATGGCAATTGAATGCAACATGGTATGGTGATGTGCCGAGAAGATCAGGAAAGTTCATTGCGGATACTTCATTTCCATCATCTTTTCAAATCATTAACCATGATGATTATACCAAGTCTGGTTATGATCGAGGACATATGGTTCGATCTGAAGAAAGAACCGCAACTGAGGAGGATAATAGGTCAACTTTTCTCATGAGCAATATATTGCCTCAAACTCCAAAGTTAAATCAACAAACATGGCTCTCTTTGGAATATGAATGTGAACGCTTGTGCAAAGCTGAAGGCAAGGAATTATATGTAATCGCAGGTGGAGTTTATTCAAAACAACCACTAAGACTGAATGGAAAAGTGGCTATCCCGGATTCTTGTTGGAAAATAGTGGTAATACTCGACAAAGGTCAAAAACCAAAAGACATATCATCGTCTACAAAAGTCATTGCAGTGATGATGAATAATGGGCAATATGATAAGTCCAATAATTCTTGGGAACTTTATAAAACAACAATCAATGCAATCGAAAAAAGCACAGGATATGATTTCCTTAGAGATTTGGCTGATGCTCTTGAAGAACAGATTGAAAGTAAGAAATGAAGGTTGAAAAATATTTGAAAAAGAGATAATTAAAACCATTATAAATCTACTTGAATATATAAATATCAGAATTGTTCACATAGAATCGATGTTATATTACTTGTAGTCACAAAAAAAAAGGCATCTTCATTTCTGAAGATGCCTTTGCTTTTGTATGAAAAGATTAGAAGGTATATGTGAATCTACCTTGTACCATTCTTCCGATTGCCGCTGCACCAATGAATTGCTGGACGCGATGATCAAGAAGATTTGTTGCTGTAAGATTAAAGCTCAAACCTTGGACTGATGGAATTGTATAATTCAAGTTCAAGTCGAGCATGTGAAATGCTTGGACATCTCCGACATATACACCTGAATTCATGCGGAATGCATCAACCCAGCGCCATTGCAAACCAACATTCAAACCTAGATCTGCATTGCGATGCATGAATGAAAGTGCTGATTTATACTGAGGAGCATTAAGTGCGATTGTGTCAGAACCCGCACCTGCGCCTAAATCATCGCCTGTGAACACATTCTGATTGATATAGGAAGCTGAACCTGAAATTGCGAATTCAGGTGACAATTCATAGGTGAATGCCGCATCGGTTCCATAGTATGAAAGCTCGCCATAATTACGATAAGAAAGAAGAATATCACCTTTATGAGTTGTTTCATTTGGTGAAACTGTACCGATAGGAACTTGTGCATATGCACCACACACTTGTGTTGCTGTTGCATCAGCTTGTGCTTCAGGCATACCACCCTGCATAAGAGCTCCTTTCAAAATCGGCTTGAGATATGCGGTTACATCAGCTGCATTCATGAATACATTTGGAGTGACAACTTTCAATGGAGATACAAAGTCGGTAACTGTTGACTGATACAAATCAATTGAGAACTTGAATTTATCTGTCAACTTACCTTGATAACCCAATTCGATGGTTTGTGTATTTGTCTGACGCAATTTGTCAACATCAAGCACATCGCCATCTTGCATTGGAATGAATTGTCTTGTTGTTGGATTGAGCGCTGCAATGCTACCACCAATTGTTGTTGGAGCAGGTATAAGTGAAGTAAGTAATGGTTTGAGAGCTGCAAGTGCAGGATTCGCTGTAATGACAGCAGTTACTGCTGACCACATATTCGCAACATTGGTTGTAGGCATCCAATTGGAGCGAGTTGGATCGAATTGTGAGATATAGCGAAGCACACCGCCATCACGATTATAGGTATAGCCGTTTCTTCCACCGGATGCCCCCCAAACGCCAACAGCAAAAGCAGGATTAGCGGCACTAAGACCAAATGCATCTTTTGTGCTGAGCAAATCAAGGAATAAATCATTGGTTCCCGGATTACTGAATGCTTGATTGAATGTTGCGCGAACGGTTGAATTCTCATCTAGTTTGTACATCATTGCAATGCGAGGAGAAAGAACCATTTCTTCGATGATTGAATGTCTGTCACCACGAACCGCGCCAAGCAAAGAAAGATCTTTGGTGAGCTTCACATCTGCCTGAAGATAAGCACCGATTTCATTATAGGTGTCATTCTCTTCATTCACGCCATTGATTGTACCTTCAGTCACAGGATTTGTTGAGAAGAAATCAGCACCATAAGTCAAACGAATATCATCATTGACAGTATATGCATGTTGCAAACGAGCACCGAGCAATGTTGATTTATCAACAATCGGATTACCAGTACGAAGGAAATATGTTTCCCCGGCATCACTCATATTGTAAAATACTTGAGCGAATAAATCACCGGAAGTCATCTGTGCATTTACATAAGAATATCTCCAATCTCTACCATTTGCTGCTCCAAGACCTGTCATTTCAATGGTATTGAGTGATTGAGAAACACCTGCATTGAGTTGGAACATCGAGTTCTCACCCAAATTATAATATGCACCGGCATCAACATTAAAGCGCTCATGTGTATTCTTTCTATTACCAATCTTCAATGTATCTGCTTTTGCACCTGCAGTAATTGCTTTTGCTCTTTCAGCAACTTCTACGGGATCTTCAAATGCCCAATCATTTGCTGAGAAATATTGACCTGAAATCTTATATCCGAAATCATCGCTTAAAGTACCTGCATGACGAACGCCCACATTCATGAGATTCTGCAGACCGCCTGCAAGAAATACAGTTGTACCTTGTGAAGCAAATGGTGAACGAGTAATGATATTCAGAACGCCTTGTGCCGCATTTGGTCCATACAATGCGGATGCCGGACCACGCACCAATTCAATGCGCTCGATGTCTTCATTCGAAGCGGGGACAAAATAACCGACATTCACTCGTAAACTTGGAACGCCTGCAAGACGATAATCTGTCAAG
>DBCJ01000051.1 GCA_002293005.1 Ignavibacteria bacterium UBA961
CGCAATGTTCCTGATACTGTTGAGATATGCGGAGCAGGATTCCTACCTGACACTGTGATCAATCTTGGCAAGTTCAATGCTTGTGAAAATCCGATCATCACACTTCCTTATCCGAATGTGAGCAGCTATGATGTTCAAACAACAAACTCTGCATCGGGTGCAACAGATCAATTCAGCATTAGTCCTTTGGGTAATTTCAAAATTCCTGCAAATACGAATCATAATTACTTGATTGTATTTACGCCAAATGCAGCAGGCAATTATTCTGTGACAGCTCAACTTGGTGAACGCAATGTGACAGTAAATGCAGAGGCAATTACATTGCCAGTCACTATAACTTCATCAATCAATCCCGGTGAAGTAACACCTGGTCAAAAAGTTGCCTTCAAAGTAAATGCAGAAATTCAAGGTAATGTTGGGTCAGCACAAATCAATGCAATGGATATCTTGGTGAATTACGATTCCAAAGATCTTGATTTCACCGGTACTGTTCGCTCTTTGAATGGTTGGACATGGACACCTACTTTGAACGGAAATGTATTGACTGTTTCTGGTACAGGAAATCCCGGTCTCTCAGGCAATAAAGATTTGTTTGAAGCGGACTTCAATGCATACTTGGGTGATTCAACATCATTCAAAGTATTTGTAGATGCAAAAGCCAAAGACATATTTGCGAAGTGCTTGGTCATTAGTAATTATACTTCCACTTTGAAACTTTCTCCAATTTGCTTTTCAAATGGTAGATTCATCAGAGGTTCCGGTTTAGGTTATGCATTATCTGTTTCAGGTCAATCCCCTGCATCAGACATCGCAATGATTGACTACTCAATCGGTATCTCATCAAATACCATCATTGAATTGTATAATTCAATGGGCCAAAAAGTTCATACATTGCTTGAAGGACATGTGAAAGAAGGAGCATATCAACTCAGCATTGATGCCCAACAATTACCGGCCGGCATGTACACATGTATCTTGAAGTCCGGTCCATATGTAAATCAAGTGCAACTCATCATTACCAAGTAAATCAGACACGCATAAAAAAAGCCCGCTTCATAATTTGAAGCGGGCTTTTTTTTCATCATTTCTTATCAGGTATTTCCTTATATGTAATCCGGTGATGTCGCATTCCCAGAAGATTCTTTATAAAAGATTCCTTAATCTCATTTATCTCGGCAATAGTAAGTGGACATTCATCCAATTGTCCATCAAGCATTCTATCATTGATAATACCCTGAAGAATTACCTCAATATCTTCTTTGGTTTCTGCATTATTCAATCGAACGACAGCTTCTGCCGCATCCGCTAGCATGAGAATTCCTGTTTCTTTAGAATTTGGCTTAGGTCCCGTATAACGATAATCCTCTTCTTTAACGATAGTTGGTCCTTCCCCCTTTTGGGATAACTCTATTGCTTTGGCATAAAAATGTTTGACCAGCATTGTGCCATGATGCATTGGAATGAAATCTATAATTCTCTGAGGAAGCTTATACTCTCTTGCAAGTTCGATTCCATCATGAACATGTTCCTTAATGATAGATGCGCTTTTCTTTGGAGGAAGATGATTATGTTTATTATCAATATTTATTTGATTCTCAACATAATATTCAGCCTTTGGTATCTTCCCAATATCATGATATAATGATCCTACTTTTGCAAGCAAAGCATTTGCATGAATGGCATGAGCAGCGCTCTCAGCAAGTCTTGCAATAGTCATGGTATGCTGAAAAGTGCCCGGTGCTTTTTCATTCATTTCCATTAAAAGTGGATGTTCCAAGGAATCATATTCATCGATTTTCAAGTCGGTGGTGACGGGAAATACTCTTTCAATCAAATACAAAACACCGAATGTGAAAATGGGCGAAAAAACAGCATTGATTCCGGCAACAATCAATTGCGGATACATTTCATTCCAACTCAATGATCTTTCAGCTCCAATCGATGCAATGCTTACTGACATTCCTATAAATACATAAATTATTGATGCAAAAAGTTGCGTTCTTGCCTGAATGTCTCTGACACTATACGCTGCTACCATACCACCGATCATCATTGCAAGTCCAACAGAATAATCGCTTCCTCTTACTCCAGCTATTAGTAAGGACATTACAACTGTACTATAGAAAGCCGTTCTAGAATCAAACAGAATCGCAATCAACATTGAAAGAGCAGGTACTATCACTGCATATTCCAATGGATAAGAACTATTCATGAATACTGTTATCCAAGAGAATATGGGAGCAATGAGCACTATTCCCAATAAACCATACAATTGCTGATGATGTGCAAAGATGACAGGCCTAATGAAAAACAAGTATAGTATCATCATGGAAAAGATGAGAAAAGAATGCCCTATACTTCCTAATAGAATACTCCAAGAATATGTCGAAGTATCTGAATTACCTCTATTGCTAACATAAGATTGCACTTTCAAAGCGGATAATCGATCAAATCTTTCACCCTTTCTGATGAGAACTTCACCCGCTCTAACAATGCCAAGAGTGCGAGGTATCGAAGCCAATCTATTTGACTTTGTTTCCTGAGTCAATGATTTTGACACTTCATACTTGGGCTTTAATATTTCAATCAAAGTTGATACCACTTTTTCAACCTCTTGCATTTGCAACTTGTCGGCAAACAATTCAGAGAGTTGACCCCGCATGAGAGTTGTATCCGAAAATGCGGATTTCAACATGGGCATGTCAATGCCTTTACTTTTACGAATGAATACAGTGTCGGAAAGAGAGGATATAGCTACGGAAATAAGTGGCCTTCTTTCATAGTATGTACTGATGAGTTCCTCTCTGTATTTCTGTACTATTTGACCAATCATTGACCTTTTTTGCTGAGGAAACTCTAGAACATTTTTTGTGACTGTTTCATTAAGAATTCCAGATTCCAGCAATTTACCTTCGCACATTTGAAGCAAAGCCGATAGCTTGGCTTCGGCTTCTGATATTGCATTCTCTATGTTTAAACAAATGATGGGCGTAGATTTCAGTACTCTCTCCTTTTCAAGTTCAATCTCTGACTCGGGTCTAATGATCGCGAAAGGGAATTCAGCCTTGATTGTTTCATTCATCCAAAGAACACCGATATTGACTTGCCTGACATCTTCCCCATTTTCATTGATTGCTCTTTGATTCGGAAACATCAATCCGGTGAGGATAATAATGATAATCATGAATGCTATTCGAACACCATGATTTGAGAACAGAGATTTCTCAATCACAGATTCTTGATGCTCAGCGCTCTTTAACTGTTCAAATAGTGTTTTTTGCTTTGCCATAGAAGTACTCAATTAGTCTAAATCCGGACAATATCTCATACCGATATGCCAAGAATATCCTAAATACATGTGATAGAACATATTTGCTTGTACAAAAATATCATCTAGGAACATACTCAAACCAATTGTCACGGAAGAATGTGGTAAAGACAAACCTAGATGCGAACGAATATTGTGGGTAAAATTACACGAAATACTAGGTTTAAGACCCGAAGAATATTCTGTCATTAGCATATCCACATCTATAGCCATACCTTCAAATGGCATATACCCTAAGCCAATCGTCAAAAGCGGCTGCGTAAAACTTGCACTGAATTCTGACATTGGCCTTGCAATTGGATATTGAAACAATATGCCGGCTCCAACTTTATCATCAATATTCATTATTGCGCCAAAACCCATATTCAATATAGTGCAATGCAATATGCCATCATCAAAAGACACAAATTCAGATTGTAGTCCCAATCCGGGTACAATTAACATATTATGTGGATTCCATGCAGTTGATACATCACATTGCATTACTGAAAAATGATCAATCTTCATGAATTCTGTCTTACAATGCAATCCTATTGATTGTTCCAAATGCATATCGCCGCAAATGGCTAGTCTAGATAGTTCTTCAATTCCAAATGGTATCGGTAATAATGAAATTCCAAAATGGGCACATGAATCAATCATTGAAAGTGAAGGGTGCACGCTTCCACAATGGATTGGCGAAGTCATCCCGATGATATTTCCATGGATTTCAGAAATTCTTAATTGTGCATGCAGATGATTTACCACAAAATAGTTGCCGATGGCTCCCAAGCATAGTATTTTCGCAATAGAAAACATATTCCCCCAAATCAAGGTGATTCCATGCGAACTTTCATATTTTCCATCATATTTTTTGCACTGATTATCTTCCCGATGCTTCATGCACAGGAAATTGAATTGCAAGTGAATGTGGATTTGAAGAATATTTCATTTGATAATCGAATTGATATTCAGAATCTTCGACAAGACATCATCAATTATATCAATACTCAAAGATATTCTGAATCTGATTGGGAAAAACCAAAAGTACCTGTCGATATTGGAATCACAATCACTTCGCGGGGTCCAAACAATACATATAGCGGGATACTCACAGTGATGTCATATACCGTTCTTGAGGATGGCTCAAAATCCATACTTATGAGAGCGATGGACAAACAATGGACATTTGAATATGCCCCGGGCAATATGATGTCATATCAAGCCAATCGTTTCAATGCATTATCATCACCGATTGATTTCTATATGTTGATGTCCATCGGCATGTTTATGGACACATTCGCAGAACTTGACGGCACACCATTTTATGAAAAAGCAAAAGTAATTTGTCGAGCCGGTGCCGGAGCAAATGTAACAGGTTACCCCACAACTCCTGATCCATCGGTTCCATCCAAACTTGGACTTGCGACAGAGGCATCCGATTTATTGTATGAAGATTTCAGAAGACTCATCTTTTCATATCATTTTGACGGGTTGGAAGCTGTGAATAAAGACAAGTCGCAAGGTTTGCCCTTATTTGCCACAATCATCGAACAAATGGCTCAATTTAAAAAATCCAAAGTGACCATGCGTAGTCAATTCATGGAAGCATTTTTCAATTCCAAGTTCCAAGAATTGGCAGATCTTTTCAAAGGATATTCAGATACAGGAGTATTCACCAATCTATCACAATTGGATCCTGCTAATTCCAGCGTATATCAAGCCGCACAGGAGAATCGATGAGTTCCATCAAATTTGATTTGCGCAGTGATACTGTCACAAAACCAACCATCGAAATGCGCAAAGCGATGGCGGAAGCAGAAGTTGGAGATGATGTCTATGCGGAAGATCCAACGGTGAATAGATTGCAATCAATGATTGCAGAGCTTTTTGGCAAAGAATCCGCATTGTTTGTTCCAACTGGTGTAATGGGAAATCAAATTGCCATTGCCATACACACAAAAAGAAGCGACGAAATCATTGTTGAATCGGAATCTCATATCTTTCATTATGAGACAGCAGCTCCAGCAATCATTGCCGGTGTGCAGATGTATTGCATTCCAAGTGTAAAAGGAGAATTAGCAAGTTCATCAATCAGTGAAGCGATAAGACCCGGTGATTATTATTTCCCCAAAACTTCTTTGATATGCATCGAACAAACCCATAATCGGCATGGCGGAACCGTTCTTTCACTTTCATCAATTGAAGAAGTTTCCGGTTTCGCTCAAAGCAAACAGATACCTCTTCATTGTGATGGAGCGCGCATTTGGAATGCATGCGCTGAGACTGGAACTGCACCTCATGAATATGCCCATTATTTGGATACTCTCTCCGTTTGTCTATCAAAAGGACTTGGCGCACCGGCTGGTTCAGTTTTCATTGGAACAAAAGATCAAGTGGAATATGCCAGACATTGGAGAAAATTGCTTGGCGGTGGAATGCGACAATCCGGAATATTGGCTGCGGCGGGTATTCATGCTTTGCAATTTCATAGAGAGCATTTGAGAGATGATCATGAAAAAGCAAGAATATTTGCCGAGCAGATTTTCTCGCGAACCTCATGTACATTGGCCAATTCAGGTGGTACAGTTGATACAAATATTCTCATCATAGATTGTGGAATCGATACCGATCCCTATTTATTGAGAAATGAATGTTCCAAAAGAGGCTTGGAGATTTCATCCGGCAGAGGACAATGTCTTCGCGCTGTGTTTCATAGAGATATTACCATGCAAGAAGTTAAAGAAGCGGCAATGATTTTCATTCAAAGCTTTGATAGCATCATGAAGGAAAATCGATGAAATCTCAAGACAAACACATTGAGAACATAGACTTCACAGCATTTCATCATATAATGTCAGGAAGAGTCAAGACATTTGAAGTGGATAGACAAAATATCGTCCACAATATCATTTATCTCTATTGGCTTGAAGATGCAAGAGTTGAATACTTCAGAGCTTTGGGATTGGACATGAATGAGCGAACATTCATTGATTCACATCGTTTTGTGATTGCCAAGACAGAGATCAATTATCTTGCTCCTGCACTCTTTGACAAACAATATGAAGTATTGACAAGAATCTCACATCTCGGCACATCTTCATTCATATTTGATCAATTGATTATCTCAATTCCGGAAAGAACAATACTGATAACGGCACAATCCGTTTTAGTTCACTTGAATCCAACTACAAATGAGAGCATGCCGATTGACGATGAATATCGCACACTCGTTGGGGTTTTTGAACAAAGAGATTTTCAAAAAGGTTAATCGAATGCATCTTTTCAGGACATTTCTCATATCGGTATTTCTTGTGATTGCAATATCAGCTTCATCATACTCACAAGATGATAAACCTACTTGGTTCATAGGTCCTTATGGTGCAATCATGCAAAGCATGCATTCCACAGGATTCAAAGATCTTCCAGGATATCCTTCATGCTGTTTTTCTGAACGATCAGGTACAGGCATTGGATATGACATCGGTATGCTGCTTCGATTTCCCATCAATGAAAAAATGAGTTTTCGATTATTTGGAGGAATTAATAGTCCGGGAGCAACAATATCAAGCGATGAAAAGATCGGTAATCAATTCATACGCAATCCACAATTCCCTTTTGATACAATTGCCCGGGATATCACCGTTCAACATTCTATTGAATCCATGATCACTCAGATTTCAGCAAGACCAATGATATCATATGCCTTGCCTTTTGGCGGAGATATTTCTGCAGGATTCGGATTGAATTATGTGCTAAGTCAATCATTCAATCAAAAGGAAACATTGATTTCACCCGATAATGCTGCATTCTTGGATGGAAGAGGGACTCGTAATGACACTTCGGGAACAATCCCTGATCTTTCCTCTTTTCAAACCTCGCTTTCATTGGCATATTCATATAATTTACCAATTTCAAACACTTCACTTCTTGTTCCATTCATAGAATATCATTATCCAATCCAATCTCTGACTTCATATGATTGGAATATCAGCAGAATTCAACTTGGTTTGGCATTGCAATTCGGAATTGTCCCAAGCAAAGCCCCAAAAGTAATTACTGATACAGTGTATAGAAGAGATACAATCATCAGAGTTTCGCCGATTGCAGTCAATACACCAACCATATTGAATGAAAGTCAAAAGGGATTTATCAAAGGTAAAGTAGATAATGATATTCGCATTGATACAATCATGATCAGTGAAACATATGTGACAACATTGTTCACACCTCCAACTTACAAAGGAAATCTCGTAGTATATGGACTCGATGAAAAAGGTAAACAAACCTCAAAACCAACGATAAGAATTGAAGAATGGGAACAAATTGAGACATTCCCTTTGCTACCGTATATATATTTTGAGGAGGGTTCATCTGACTTAGGTGGAACCAAGCAAAGACTTTTGCTAGCCTCGCAAGCAGGATTGTTCAATGAAGATTCATTGCCATCTTCAACACTTGACATATATCGTGACATATTAAATATCATTGGAAGCAGAGCAAAAGCATCTTCTGCATCATTTGAAATTTCGGGATTCACCAATACAGTAATCGAGGATGATGTCCCCGGGATCACACTCCAAAGAGCCAAAAACATACAGTCCTATATGCAATCCATCTGGGGCATTAGTTCTAATAAGATGTCTATAAATTCCGGGAAATTACCTCGTACCCCAACAAATCCCTCGACACTTGATGGTAAGCAAGAAAATGCAAGAGCTGAGATCTCATCGAAGGATCCCAATTTATTGAGTCCATTGAAGAAAAGAACTATCACCCGCACGATGAATCCACCAATTTTGGCCATTCAACCTCAGATTCAAGCAGGTGCGGCCATAAAGTCATGGGAAATCATCATTGAAGATGGAGATCAGATAGTTCAAACATTTAAAGGGAATGGCAGAATCCCGGATAGCACTTTTACATGGACAATTTCCCCATCGAGTCAAATGTCGAATAATCCACTTGCGGTCACATTACAAGCCATAGACACAATTGGAATCAATCATTCCTGGAACATGGATGTTCAAACAGAAAGAGTAACACTTCGCAATAAACAGGAATTACGCATCAATGATACATTGATCGAGCGATTTGCCTTGATTCTCTTTGATTTTGACAAATCAAGTCTTAGTTCTGCAAATCAGACTATTGCCAATACCATAAAGCAGTCCATAAAGACAAATTCCGCTGTGACCATCACAGGTTATACTGACAGAACAGGTGATTCCACCTATAATCAGGTTTTATCCGAAGAGCGCTGTAAACAAGTGAGTCAATATTTGGGTCTTTCCCCAGGAACATATTCCATCATA
This sequence comes from Ignavibacteria bacterium UBA961, assembly GCA_002293005.1. Classification (GTDB taxonomy): domain Bacteria; phylum Bacteroidota; class Ignavibacteria; order Kapaibacteriales; family UBA961; genus UBA961. Next base: position 8,623 of record DBCJ01000051.1, read on the forward strand.
CCTATGGGTGGAAAAGAGATTCCTTTTGAAAATGATACACCTCAAGGAAGGGCTTATTCGAGGACTGTCATGATCGAAATCAAAACACCGGTTAAAGAAAGGAAATAATACATATTTCTCTACGGGATTTCATGCCAAATCTCTAACTTTGCCGATTAAAATTCTCAATGTTCCCGCTTTGGATCTTACCTCATGTCGTATGAAAAATTAAATACCCCTCAGCATGGTGATAAAATCACTGTTCAACCTGATGGATCACTCAATGTTCCCAATAATCCAATCATCCCATTTATAGAAGGTGATGGGACAGGACCGGATATTTGGGCAGCTTCTGTCAAAGTCCTCGATGCCGCAGTTGAAAAAGCATATGGCGGTTCAAAAAAGATTGAGTGGTTTGAGGTATTTGCAGGCGAAAAGTCAAATGAAGTCTATGGACCAAATACATGGCTTCCTGAAGATACATTGAAAGCTCTTCGTGAATATGTTGTTGGAATCAAAGGTCCACTCACAACTCCCGTTGGCGGTGGGATTCGGTCCATCAATGTTGCTCTCCGTCAATTGATGGACTTATATGTATGCTTGAGACCGGTACGATATTTTCAAGGTGTGCCTTCTCCTGTGAAGCGTCCGGAACTAGTGGACATGATCATTTTCCGTGAGAATACAGAAGACATCTATGCCGGCATAGAATTCAAAGCAGGTGCAGAAGATACCGCTTCCCTGCTCTCATTTCTTGAAACTTCTTTCCCTGCTTTTCACAAAAAAATTCGTTTTGGATCTGAGTCACCTGAACTTGTGGGTCTTGGCATCAAGCCAGTATCAGCTCCCGGTTCCAAAAGACTCATTCGTGCCGCTTTGAAATATGCCATCAGTCAGAATCGCAAGAGCCTGACATTGGTTCATAAAGGGAATATCATGAAATTCACCGAAGGTGCTTTCAGGGATTGGGGTTATGAACTCGTCAAAGAGGAATTTTCTGATGTGGCAGTCGGCTGGGATGATTGCGGTGGAAACCCAGGTGACAAATTATTGGTAAAAGATTCAATAGCCGATGCTTTTCTCCAGCAGATTTTAACAAGACCTGCCGAATATGATGTCATAGCCACTTTGAATCTCAATGGTGATTATATCAGTGATGCGCTTGCCGCTCAAGTTGGTGGAATCGGTATAGCACCGGGTGCAAATATCAATTATGACAATGGATATGCCATTTTCGAAGCAACACATGGTACCGCACCAAAATATGCAGGTCTCGACAAAGTAAATCCTGGTTCCGTGATTCTTTCCGGTGAAATGATGTTCCGTTATTTGGGTTGGAATGAGGCCGCTGATCTTATCATCAAAGGTATGGATGGCGCTATTTCAGCAAAAACCGTTACCTATGATTTCGCTCGTTTGATGGATGGAGCAACCGAAGTATCGTGTTCTGCATTCGGTGATGCCATCATTCAACATATGTAATTTTTCGCAATGAAGTCTTTGGGGAGACGCGATACAGCAATGCACTCGCGTCTCCTTTTCTTTTGTATTCTCTTTTATTCACATCATAATGCTCTTTGATCATGGCTGCTAAGAAAACGAAATATATTTTCATTTCAGGTGGTGTTCTCTCTTCACTTGGAAAAGGAATTGCTTCCGCCTCCCTTGGTTTACTACTGAAACAAAGGGGTTTATCGGTCACAATCATGAAATTTGATCCATATATCAATGTGGATCCCGGGACAATGAACCCTCAACAACATGGTGAGGTCTATGTTACCGATGATGGAGCCGAATGCGATCTCGATCTCGGACATTATGAGCGTTATCTTGATGTTGATGGGACGAGATCCAATTCCGTTTCTTCAGGTCAAGTGTATTTTGAAGTAATTCAAAGAGAGCGTCAAGGACAGTATCTTGGTAAGACTGTACAAGTGATTCCACATATCACCGATGAAATCAAGAGACGCATGACAATTTATGATAAACTCTTTGATATTGTCATCATCGAGATTGGTGGAACAGTAGGAGATATTGAATCTTTACCATTCATGGAATCCGTTCGTCAATTATGCATGGAGAAAGGTCCGAAAAGCACTCTAAACATTCACTTGACTTATGTTCCCTATATCAAATCTGCCGGGGAGTTAAAAACAAAACCAACGCAACATTCAGTTAAAATGTTGATGGAGATGGGAATTAGACCTGATATTCTCCTCTGCCGTACTGAGCAACCTATCAATAAAGAATTGAAAAGTAAGATTGCCCTCTTCTGCAATGTTGAAGAAGATTCTGTCATCGAGGTACTGGATGCAGAAACAATCTATGAAGTACCTCTAAGTCTTGCGAAACGCAATCTCGATCAAATCGTTCTGAAGAAATTTTCAATGTCACTCAGCAAATTGGACATGGACACATGGACCAAATTTGTCAATCGTATCAAACAACCTAAACATACTGTTCATATCGGATTGATCGGCAAATACAATCAAGTGAAAGATTCGTATAAAAGTATTCTAGAAGCTTTCGTACATGCGGGTGCCATCAATAATGCAAAAGTTGAAATCACTTGGATTGATTCCGAAAACATCACTAAAACAAGTGTGGCAAACACACTGAAAGGAATGCAGGGTATTCTTGTAGCTCCGGGTTTTGGATCAAGAGGCATTGAAGGAAAGATAGAAGCCATTAAATATGCCAGAGAAAACAAAATACCCTTCTTTGGCATCTGTCTTGGAATGCAATGTGCCGTAATTGAATTCGCACGCAATGTTGCAGGCATAAAAGATGCACATTCGGCTGAATTCAAAAAAGGAAAGGATTTGGTTATACACCTGATGTCAGCACAAAAGCAAGTGACAGATAAAGGTGGCACCATGAGACTTGGTTC
>DBCJ01000048.1:0-277 GCA_002293005.1 Ignavibacteria bacterium UBA961
ATGTCTCATGCCCGTAAGCATCATCGTCACATTATTCTCATTTGCAGCGGATATGACTTCCGCATCACGAACTGAGCCACCGGGTTGAATCACAGCCGTAGCACCGGCTTCCACTGCTTGCAACATGCCATCCGCAAATGGGAAGAATGCATCGGAAGCAACCGCACAGCCTTTGAGATCGATGCCTGCATCTTGTGCTTTTTTCACGGCAATGCGCGCGGAGTCGAGTCTTGACATTTGTCCTGCACCAATTGCAAGCGTGCGATCTGATGATGCA
>DBCJ01000048.1:371-1197 GCA_002293005.1 Ignavibacteria bacterium UBA961
TCTTTCCGTTACAATTTGCAAAGCAGCTTCATTTAATAATTGTGCATCTTCATCTTGAATGAGGAGTCCACCTGCAACGCTACGAATATGTTTTCCTGTGATTGCAGTTTTTAATGCAGCATATCTACAAATGAGCAGTCTTCTGTCCTTCTTTTTCATGAGTAATGACAAAGCTTCTTCGGTATAAGAAGGAGCGATCAATACTTCGGCAAACAATGAATGAATTGTTTCAGCTGTCTCAAGATCCATTTCTCTATTGAATGCAAGAATACCACCGAAGGGAGAAACGGTATCTGTCGCAAATGCTTTGTGATATGCTTCGGATAATGTAATGCCGATGCCGACACCACATGGATTATTATGCTTCACGATTACTGTGACAGGTTCATCGAATTCAAGCGCGATGCGCGATGCCGCATCGATGTCCATGATATTGTTATAGGACAATTCCTTTCCATGCAATTGCGTAAAGATGGAAGAAAATGCTCCATAGAGTATTGCATTCTGATGTGGATTTTCACCATATCTGAGTGATTGATCGGCCGGCATGGAAAGCGTGAGCACTTCAGGAAATGTGATACCTTGTCTTTCTGCAAACCATCGTGCGATCATGGAATCATATGATGCCGTATGCGTGAATGCTTCGCCTGCCAAATGCTTGCGGAGTCCAATTGAAATACAACCTGTACTTTTCAATTCAGTAAGAACTTCATTATAATGTGTCGGATTCACCACGATTGCTGTCCATTCAAAATTCTTTGCGGAGGCTCGCACCATGGCAGGTCCACCGATATCGATATTCTCGATACAGGTTTGTTCATCATTA
>DBCJ01000048.1:1338-1868 GCA_002293005.1 Ignavibacteria bacterium UBA961
GGATGCAATGTTTTGACTCTTCCATCCATGATTTCCGGAAAACCGGTGATGTCCTTGACGGGAGTGACGGGCAATCCTGCCTCTTTCAGCATTGATGCCGTTCCGCCCGTGGAAATCAACTGTATGCCAAGAGCATGGAGTTCTTTGGCAAATTCGAGTATGCCTGTTTTATCTGAAACACTGATCAATGCAGTCTGGATTTTATGCAAATCGGGATTCATGAGCTATATGAATTATGAATGATGGGAAAATTACGAAATCGTTGCTATATCCTTGAATATCATGAGCTTTTGCGTAGTCTGGCGCAGTAGAAACCATCGAAGCCATCTTTGGCAGGACACCATCTTCTGTCTTCTTCCAATGTCCAATCCTTGCCTTTCTCAGTTTGTAAAAACTTCTGAATGCGATCTTCGCCTTCGGAGGGAAGTATGCTGCATGAGGCATAGACCAAACATCCGCCGGGTTTTACCATGGAGCTATAGGAAGATAGGAGTTCATCTTGTATAGACATCAATTCATCTATGGATGCA
>DBCJ01000048.1:1969-3822 GCA_002293005.1 Ignavibacteria bacterium UBA961
CTTTAGTTTTTTGATGTCTTTGGATGTTTCAATGAGTCTTGTCTCGATATTCCAAGCGCCCGCTCTTCTTGTTCGCCTTTTGAGTTCATCCAATTTATACTGATGAATATCCATTGCGATGAGTCTGCCCTTATTCTCCATCAATGCCGCGATATGCAATGTCTTTCCGCCTTCTCCGGCACATGCATCAATAACACGGAATTGTGGAGTGACTTTCAGCATCGGCGCAATCATCTGTGAAGCGATGTCCTGCATTTCAAACATTCCTTTTTTGAATGCCTCGCTTGCAAAGATTTTATCGGGTGATGAAATTTCGACTCCGGTATCATTCACTGGAATGACAATACCTTTGATATATTGTTTTGAGAGTGATTCAATCAATTCTTCACGCGTACATTTGAGTGTATTTGTACGAATAAATGTTCGTGGCTCGGTGATCTGTGACATTGCGATATCATGCCAGAGATCATGACCCAATTCTTTTTCGCATCGCTCATTGAACCAATCGGGAAAGAATGCAAAAATGCCTTTATGTTCCAATGTCTTTTCGCATGCATCGAGCAATGCATCAATTTCTTCAGGAATATACCGAATGCGTAATTCATCAGGAATGATCCCACCGGCGAGCGTGAACCAGAGTCCAACAATATGAATCGGCTTGGGTTCTCTCTGCCATGGAGCTGAACGAAGTACTTCCCATGAACGAAGCAATGCATAAGCGGATTCAACAATCAATGTTCTTTGTTCGGAAGAATAGCGATGTGCTCTTAATATTTCGCGAATGGAGGTGTCGGGTCTTTGCTCCGCAATGAGTATTCCATGCATGATGTCTTTCAATGCGCGGATCAATACATAGACATCTTCAGTTTCTATTCGGGGGAGTTGCAGTGGATTGCGCATGGACATCAGATTGACTCCGGATGAAAATTACCAGCATCGGATGATGTCCATTCTTTACCGAATGATCTACCGGACAATGTCAATGCGGCCGCCGCGATGGATGGAAGTGCATCGGAAAATGCGCATACATATGCATCGGCGGAAACGGATGAGTGCAGATATGGACTTCCCAATAAGAAGGCGATGGTTTTCTTCTCTTTCGTGAGTATTTCAATTGCTTGTGCTATTTCGGGATTGATGCCGATTGTTCCTTTATATGACTGCGGTTTCATTAGCAATCCCAGAATCACAGTATCCACATCTTTGATAGTCTCGGCGAATTCCTCTGCTTCTTCTTTTGTGATGTCTTTATTGATAAAACCCAAATCACATTCTTGTTCGAGTGATTGTGCCATCACGCGAAAGAGTGATATTCCTTTTTCAAGGGTTTGTTCGGACTCATCTCCCAATACTGCAAATGCTGCAAAAGATGCAGTTTCCGGTATTGGCAATAATGACTTGGGATCATGTACGCGTAATCCTTTCTTTGCCATATTGAGTGCATGCATTGCATGTTCTTCCATCACTTTAGAGTCAAGAGGTGTTTGCAATTGTGGTTTCTCACTCAGATCACACCATTCTTTTTCTGCAAATATGCGCTTGACATTCCCGATGAGTACTTCTCTGAATTCGGGATGTGTATTCACATATTCAATCAAACCATTCAATGCCTCAATTGCATCGTCGGGTACAAGCGCGATGGTTGCACCGGCTTGTAAACAAGCAATTGTGGCTTCAGCAGAAGAATATGTTTTGCTGATTGCATGCATATCGAGCGCATCTGTCACGATAATGCCTGAATATTTCCATTCTTCTCGCAGAAGATCATGCATGATTATGCGTGATAGCGAGGCAGGAAGACCCGATGCATCAAGCGCAGGAATGGCGAGATGACCAATCATGATGGATCTCAC
>DBCJ01000048.1:3886-5070 GCA_002293005.1 Ignavibacteria bacterium UBA961
AGTGAGCAGTCTATGAGTGGTAATGCTGAATGTGAATCAGTAGAAGTATTGCCATGACCCGGAAAATGCTTTGCACAAGCCATCACTCCGGCAGATTGAGTGCCATGAATAAATGCTGCGATATGTGCTTCTGCCTGTTCCGGGGATTCAGCAAAAGCTCGAATATTGATGATGGGATTATTCGTATCGGTATTGATATCGCAAACAGGTGCAAAATTCCAATATACTCCGATGGTTTTAGCTTCTTTCGCAATATATCCTGCGGCTCTTTTAGTTGCATCCGGATCATGTGCTTGCATCATGCTCATTGCATGTGGCATGTCTGTTCCGCCTTCGAGTCGCATCGGAAGACCATGCTCATAATCTGCTGAAAACAATAATGGAATCTCAGACTTCAATTGTAATTGATGTAAAAGCAATGCAGTTGGATCCGCTTCTCCCTGAAATACACAAAATCCTCCTATGCCTCGCTGAATGAGCTCGGAAATTTCTTTCTGTAATTCTGGATTTTCGGCATAGTCTCTCGGAACAAGTCGTGGCATGATGCATTGCGCGGCCAATAGTTCATTTGAGAGTGATTCTGGATTCGGAAGCATAGGATTTCAATGAAGAATGAAGGCAAAGATAAGCAATTGAGAATGGCGAGAGAATCAGGAATGTGCCATGACAGATTGTGCGGCGAATTGACCCGATAAAACCACGAGTGGAATACCACCACCCGGATGCGCGCTGCCACCGCAATGATGCAGATTTTGAACATGAGGATCGGTATTCTTGGGTCTGAGGAATGCACTGAACATGGAATTCGAGGAAGATCCATAGAGAGAACCGCCCGTGGCATGGAATTCCATCGAAAAATCATCGGGAGTGATGATGAATGGTTCATCGGCAATATACGATTGCATGTCCGGTAGGAAATGCTCAATCATAGTCAATATGGAATGTTTATACCGCGCTGTCTTTTCTTCATTCCATTCTTTTGTACCCGAAGTTGGAGGCGTATTCACGAGGACAAACCAATTCTCTTTCTCATTACTCACTTGCGATGCATCTGACTTTCCGGAAACGCTGATATACACAGTCATTTCTTCGGGTGATTCTTTGTCTTTGAAAATTGTCTTGAATTCTTGTTCATAGGTATCAGAAAAAAGAACGGTGTGATGCGACATGTTAAATGGATTTTT
>DBCJ01000070.1:0-5724 GCA_002293005.1 Ignavibacteria bacterium UBA961
GCTTTTCTGATCTCTCTTCCCAATGCAGTTCTGATAGGAATATTTTGCAGATTAGGTTCAGTGGAAGAAAGTCTTCCTGTTCCAGCTATTGTCTGATTATATGTCGTATGAATTCTTCCCGTTCTTGCATTCACCATTTTAGGCAATGATTCAACATAGGTTGATTGTAGTTTTTGCAATTGTCTATGTTCAAGGATATATCCTGCGATTGGATAGTCATCCGCAAGTTCAGAAAGAACTGAAACATCAGTGCTATAGCCGGTTTTTGTCTTTTTAGGACTCGGTAAAGCAAGTCTTTCAAACAATATCTCACCAACTTGTTTTGGAGAGTCAATATTGAAAGCATCCGTACCGGCAGCTTCATAAATCTTTTCTTTCAAAGCCATTACTTCTTTCTTGATATGAACCGAAATCGTGCCGAGTGCATCAAGATCTATAGCAACGCCATTATACTCCATTTCAACAAGTACTTCGCTAAGTGGAAATTCCACAGTCTGCGCAAAACCCAATTGACCCGATTGTTCCAATTGTGCATTCAATGTATCAGCCAATGCGAGAGTGACATCGGCATCTTCCGCCGCATATTCCATGAGTTTTAGTGGCTCAACATCACGCATTGAACCTTGTTTTTTTTCACCGATCAATGCACTGATGGGAATGGGTTCATAATCCATCCATTTTTTTGCAAGTGCATCCATGCCATGCAAAGAATCGGGATTCAATACATAACTGGCAAGCATGGGGTCAAAAGACAATGGATGAACAGTGACTCCATATCGTTTGAGAATCAATGCATCAAATTTTCCATGTTGTGCAATTTTCTCGATCGCAGAATTCTCCAAGACTGGTTTTAAAGCCAATGCAACATCTAGTGCTTTCAAAGTGGTGGCTTGACCATGTTTGGATTGTGATGTCTCAGTAGGTGCATCGAACAAAGATTCCGGAATATCTAAAACATCTAGATCTTCATCTTTTGTCAATACAAAAAATGCTTTTCCAGGTTTTGCACTGATTGCAAAACCAACAATAGAGCAAGTCATTGTGTTGAGTGATGTTGTTTCCAAATCAAAGCAGATTCTCTTTGCTGACTTGATTTCATGCATCATCAATTTGAATGTCAATTCATCATTCACCAATTGATAATCATGCTCTCTATTTGCAACCGTAGTAAATTGAGTAATGCCTTGAGATTCAGCCTGAGCATTGATTTGTCCTGATGTTCTTTCTGCCCATTTCCTACGCAAAGTATTGAATTGAAGCATTGAGAATAAACCATCAATCCCAACAGGATCGGCTTTACCCGGAACACAATTGACAAGTTCTATGGGAAGTGGAACTTCCGTGTGAATGGTCACCAGTTCCTTGGAAAGAATTGCAGACTCCTTCCCTTCAATCAATTTCTTTTTGACAGTTTCTCTTTCTATGAGTTCAAGCGCTTCATAAACATTCTCGATTGTGCCAAATTGCTCAATGAGTGGTTGCGCTGTTTTTTCTCCGATTCCTTTCACGCCCGGAATATTATCGGAAGCATCTCCGATTAAAGCTAAAAGATCAATGATTTGCTCAGGAAATACGCCCATTTTTTCTTTGACTTGATCTCTTCTGTACACATCATAGGCATTTGCATCCTTGCCCGGACGCAGAATGCAAATGCGATCATCGACGAGCTGAAAATAATCTTTGTCGGAGGTCAAACAACGCACATCATATCCCAAGGCTCCTGCCTGTTTTGCCAATGTTCCAATGATATCATCAGCTTCAAATCCCGGTAATTCCAATACAGGAACTCCGATCAATCGCAAAAACTCTTTGATGCGAGGCATTTGTGGCACCAATTCCTCGGGAAATTCATCTCGATGTGCTTTATAGCCATCATATTTATCATGTCTGAATGTCGGCGCAGACGTATCAAAGGCCGCGGCAATGAAATCGGGTTTTTCCGCATCAAGAATTGCTGTAATCATATTGGCAAAACCGAATACTGCTCCCGTGGGTTCGCCATTCGGGGCTTTGAATCCGCTTTTGGACATTGCATGATAAGCCCTGAAAACAAGGCCCATAGAATCAATAAAGAGTGCTGTAGGCATGAGATGGTAAAGACAATAAGCGAGAGTGAAAGAACTCAGGCGAAAATTCACAATATTCGCATGCAAATTACAAAATCATGATGCGATGAAGAGTGAGTACACAAAAGAAGAATATCGAATTCCCTGAAATATATGCCACTGAATACTTGAAAATGCAATCGGAAATAGAGAATAGATTGCAAGATTTTCTTAGTGTTCAGGAAAAGGATTGGTTTTATGAAGCATGTTATTGCATTCTGACACCACAGTCCAAGGCTGTGCATGCTGAAACAGTCGTAAAGAAACTTATCGACATGAATTTTGAATTCAATGATTTGGATCCAATGCCACTTCTACGAGATCCCGAGCATTATATTCGATTCCACAATCAGAAAACCATCAATCTGCAATTGCTCAAGGAGAATTTTCCTGAAATCAGGTCATTGATTCAGGAGAATCAACAAAAGCCACTAATGCTTCGCGATATTCTTACGGCAAAGATTCGGGGTTTCGGCATGAAAGAATCGGCACATTTCATGCGAAATATCGGGATATTTGGTCCGACCATTCTCGACAGACATATCCTCAAACATCTATTGGCCTGTGGAGTTAAAAGCGCGAAGAATCCACCGACAAATAAATCCATGTATCTCAGAATTGAAAAAGCCTGGCTGAAATACTGTAAAGAAGTGCAAATAGAAATGGAATCCATGGATCTTTTGTTTTGGTCTATGGAAACAGGATTCATTCTCAAATAGAATCGCGTGGGGGACGACAAATCGAATTTTCATAGATTGCACATAGTTGTATCCTTATTTAACTACCTTCATGAAAAGCATTTCACTGCGCTTCCGATTGGTCTTTTGGTATAGTGCGATCGTCACTCTGACGCTTCTTGCATTCGGTATTGCTGCATATCTTACCGTATCCAAAGATTTATATCAAAATCTTGATGCTTCTCTTGAACGGGTTGCAACATCCTTGGATTTCATCATCAGGAAGAAGCAGAAAGAAACGATGCAACCGCTCAGGCCCGCAACTCAAAGAAGAAAAAAAGCACGCAGAAGCCAGCCGGAACCTGCTGATTCATTCGCATTTTTCAGGGATTCCGCCCCGATTACCGATACTATTCGCATGTCTCGTGCGGACACCTCGGAAATTGATGAAGACCCTGTGTGGTCGGCGGTCTATGAACATATTCTCTTCAATCCGAAAAATTACTATATACAGATTGCCGATCTCAAAGGTCAAATTGTTTGGCGATCCGATAATCTCGATACAAATTCACTCCCCTTGCTTGATGAAACCCCCTTGATTTCTGGTCTCTCCAGCATCATGACAATCACATCATTTGGAAGTGAATCTCAAAATCTTCGATTATATAGAGGAAAGACTTCGAAAGCATTCATAACGGTGGGATATTCCCTCGAAGAAATTGATTCAACGCTGTATGAATTATTCAATGCATTACTCATTGGATTCCCAATGGTATTGCTCATTTCCACATTGGGTGGATTTATTTTGGCGAGAGTATCTCTAAAGCCGATAGATGATTTGGCAACATCAGCAAGAGAGATCACCGCAAGCAATCTCAGCAATCGTCTGCCCGAACCAAAAACCAATGATGAGGTTGCGAGATTGACCTATACATTGAATGAGATGATTGCCCGCCTTGAAGGATCATTCAATCAAATCAAGCAATTCACTGCTGATGTGTCTCATGAATTAAGAACTCCTTTGGCCATTTTGACGGGAGAATTGGAAGTTGCATTGCGTAGTGACAAATCCCCGGAGGAATATCAGACTTTGCTCATAAGCGCATTGGAAGAAGTTGGCCGTTTATCAAAAGTCGTTCGAACTTTGCTCGATTTGTCAAGAGCTGAGACAGGTCAGGTGAGCATTGATCATCAAACCGTGAATCTCAGCACAATGCTTGATGACTTGAGTGAAGATGCGATAATTTTGGCTGAGGAGCGTTCCATTTCGGTTGGCAGCATGATAGAACCTAGTATTGTGATAGATGGAGATTCCGTCAGACTTCATCAAGCACTTCTGAATATAGTGGACAATGCAATTAAATACACACCCGAAGGTGGCGATATTCTAATGCGATTGGTCAAAGAAGGTGATCGAGCTATTCTGCGTGTGAGCGATACGGGAGTGGGCATAGCGCCTGAGCATTTACCTCATATTTTCGACAGATTTTATAGAGCGGATCAAGCAAGATCACAAGATATTCAAGGTAATGGATTAGGTTTGTCCATCGTGAAATGGATCATCGAAGCGCATGAAGGCACGATCAGAGCCGAAAGCACGCAAGACAAAGGCACGATGATTACAATAGTGCTCCCAATTCTTGATTCAGCGATTGATAGAACGGAACAACCACCTCAATTCTATGGAAGGAATCCATATTCATGATGCATGTGAAAGTGGGAATGGATGGCGATTTGCCCATGCGCGTCCAAGAACCCGGAACATATGAATGGTGGTATTTCGATGCCATTGATGAGTCTCAGGAATTGGCAATCACAATCATCTTTTTTGATGGAATGCCGATGTCTCCCTATTGGCTGGAAGCGCTTCCAAATGCGGATTCTCGAGAATATTCGGGTTATGCCGTTTCACTCTATCGCAGAGGGAAAAAACTTGCCGGATTCGTGCATCATACCGAACACAATGAAATCATTACGCATCAAGATGAACTGCATATTCGAATGGGTGGTATGACATTCCGGAAAAGCGGAGATTCTTATATAATTGGTATTGACACAGAGTATCCTGATTCCGTCAACTCCATTCATGGCGAATTGACTTTTCACAATACACATGAACAAAAACATACTTTCGAAGATGGCGAGGGAAATCACTGCTGGCGTTTGATTGCACCGCAATGCAAGGTGGAAGGAACTCTCTCGCTTTTTCAATATGATGACATATATTCTGAATGGACATTTAATGGACATGGATATCATGACTGTAATTCAGGAACAGATGCACTATATGCTGATTATGATGATTGGTATTGGGGTCGTTGCCATATAGACAATGATCAAACCATCATTTATTATCACTATCCAATGTCTCGTGAAAACGAGGAGTTAAACATCGGTTTCATTGCCGATTCAGTTCATGGTATCAAGAAAATTGAAGAGTGCCGCATTCAACTTGAGAATATCAAACTCACCTCTTCATTGATGCGGATAGCATCTTCCATCAATATCCGAGGTACGATTGATGGCAAAGAATTGAATATTCGCATCAGACATGCTCATGCTCTCGAATTTGGTCCCTTTTACTATCGCTATATGATTGAAAGCGAAACAAATCAACATCCTCTGAAAAATCATGGAATTGCGGAATATTTCAATGCCAAAAGACTGAAATCCCGCTTGGTTCGAACCATGATCAAAACACCCATGCAAAGAGTATAAACAGCTATCCACATCCAAACCAAGCTCTCAAAAAAAACCGTATTTTTGCAGCATTCATTATAAAACACTGTAAAAGTCATGACCTCACGCGAAATCAGAGCTTCCTTTTTAGATTTTTTTGCTTCTAAGGGACATACCATCGTGCCCAGTGCGCCTGTCATTCCACATGGCGACCCAACGCTATTATTCACGAATGCCGGGATGAATCAATTCAAAGATATATT
>DBCJ01000070.1:5829-6013 GCA_002293005.1 Ignavibacteria bacterium UBA961
GGATATGATACCTATCATCATACCTTATTCGAAATGCTTGGCAATTGGAGTTTTGGAGATTATTACAAAAAAGATGCGATTGCATTTGCTTGGGAATTACTCACAGAGCGATGGAAATTACCCAAAGAGCGTTTACATGCAACCGTATTTCGCACCGATGATGAAGCATTCGAATTATGGAAAG
>DBCJ01000070.1:6103-23017 GCA_002293005.1 Ignavibacteria bacterium UBA961
GGTCCATGTGGTCCATGCTCGGAAATCCATTTCGACCGCACTCCCGATTTGACTGGCGGACCGCTTGTGAATGTTGGTGTGCCGGAAGTCATGGAAATCTGGAATCTGGTTTTCATGCAGTATAATCGTAAAAGTGATGGTACGCTTGAAGATTTGGCACAAAAACATGTTGATACAGGAATGGGATTCGAGCGTATTTGTGCGGTCATGCAAGAAGTGGATTCGAATTATGACACCGATGTTTTCTCACCTATCATCAATGAGATTTCAAGACTAAGCAAGAAGTCATATTCCGGCGCTCTTGACAATAAAGACGGTATTGCAATGCGAGTCATCGCGGACCATATTCGCACTTTGGTATTCTCCATTGCAGATGGTGCCATGCCCGGCAATGAAGGCCGAGGATATGTCTTGAGACGCATTCTCAGAAGAGCCTGCAGATATGCTCGCAATCTTGGCTTTAGAGGACCGATGCTGCATCAATTGCCCGATATCTTATCACACACTATGGGCGATGTGTTTCCGGAAGTAACAATCAATCTCGATCATGTCAAAAGAGTGATCAAAGCCGAAGAAGAGAGTTTCCTTCAAACTCTTGAGCGTGGTCTGGAGCGTTTTGAACATATCCATGAATCCATGAAACAAGAACAAGTAACTATTGTTTCAGGCGCAGATGCATTTCTTCTCTATGATACATTCGGCTTCCCTGCCGATCTCACGGAATTACTGGCTAGAGAACGCGGTCTCACAGTCGATTCATCAGGTTTCACTACTCTCATGGATGAGCAAAGAAATCGCTCAAGAAGTGCTCGTAAAAACATCGTGCAAGAAGTAGAATCACTTCAACATGATCATCAAACTGAATTCCGTGGTTGGAAAGAACTCACAGCAGATGCAGAAGTACAACTTGCGGAACAGAACTCAATTATTACAAATGTCACACCATTTTATGCAGAAATGGGTGGTCAAGTTTCAGATACCGGCATAATAGTAATTGACAATATTTCCTATCATGTGAATGATGTGAGAAAATCCGGGTCCGCTTTCGTACACTTCGTTGACAAAGAAGTGATGGCACATCCTGGTAGTTCGGCACATCTGGCAGTGAATAGAGATCGCAGATGGGATATTCAAAAGAACCATTCTGCTACGCATCTTTTGCATGAAGCACTTCGCAGAGTATTGGGAACTCATGTACAACAATCCGGCTCTTTTGTAGGACCAGATGCTTTGCGCTTTGACTTTTCCCATATTCAGAAAGTGAGTTCGGAAGAAATTGCAGACATCCAAGCAATCGTCAATGAAAAGATTCGCGAGAGAATTGAAGTATTGACACGCGAATTACACATTGAAGAAGCCAGAGCAATTCCGGGCGTAAAAATGTTTTTTGGCGACAAATATGGCGACAAGGTCAGAGTGGTGACCATAGATGAACAATTTTCATCGGAATTCTGTGGTGGAACGCATGTGGACAATACAGCTGATATTGGCTATTTCCATATCCTTGGCGAAAGTTCGGTTGCATCAGGAATTCGCAGAATAGAAGCAATCACTTCATTTGGCATTGAAACATATATTCAAGGGCTTCGAAGTGAATTGGACAAAAAGGATAAAACGATTCAGAATGCTCAAGATCAAATCAAATCCCTTGAAAAGGAATTATCAGGTTTGAAGGTTGGTGATTTATCGTCTCAGCTGCAATCCGTTATTGAATCTGCTGTCATCCTTCCTGAAACCACCATAAGATTTGTGTCAATGCGAGCTGATGGTCTATCAATGGATGAAGCTAAACAATTGGGTGATTCACTCCGCTCAACATTGAATACTCAAGGACTTGGGCTTATAGCATCTGTACATGACGATAAAATTTCATTGGTTTGCATCGCAACCGATGACATAGCCAAAGAGCGTCCAGCCGGACAATTGGTTGGAATGATAGCCAAAAAACTTGGTGGAGGAGGTGGCGGAAAGCCACATATGGCAACAGCAGGTGCGAAAGATATACCCGCACTCGAAGCCATGCTCAAAGATCCACTGTCTATATTCCGTTCTTAAGTGAAATTTCACGGGATTTGAGGTGTCATTCTTTTACTTCAAATCTGTAAATTGCATTCAAGATAATTTACTATCCGTACCATTTTCATGGATTTACCATGATCTCAACATTACTTGGTTCAGCAAAGCTTCCAATTCAAATAGTTTGTATTGTGATTCTTGCTCTGGCATTGACCTCATGCGACAAAAAGGAAGACACTCCATTGACCTATGAGGGAAAATCAATGGAACAATTGATTGCTGAAAATGCCGAATTGGAAGCCTTATCATTGGAGAAAGACAGATTGATGTCTGAATTGATGCAAACCTCAGGTTTCATCAATGAAATATACTCTGCGATGGAGGAGGTTAAATCAGCTTCCGGTGAGGAAAGAATTAGAATTCTTGAAAAGATCCGTGGTCTTTCTGACTCATTGACCGCTTCTCAGCAAATCATCAAAGCAAGTAGCGCTAAGATTAAGCAAATGCAGAGCAATGCAGATGCATTAACAAAGAAAATTGCTGAATTGGAAAAAAATGTCACTGCAATGAAAGAGCAAATGCTATCCAAAGACACAGAGATTGAACAACTCAAAGCGGATGCAGGCATTATTTCTCAGAGCCGTGATCAATTCAAAGAGCAGGCAAATCAAATTGCAGGCGAAAAAGAGCGCATTGAAGTTGAAAGAAGCACTTACTATTATATCATTGGCAAAGCAAAAGATCTCGAAGATAGAGGGATCATCATCGAAGAAGGTAGTGGATTTCTTGGAATTGGCGGAACTTTTGTTCCCGGAAGAAATTTAAATGAACAGGATTTTATTCGCATTGATGCTCGCACTGTGAGAATGCTCCCGATTCCGGATAAGTATCAGATAATTTCTTCTCATAATCCAAAACTCCTTGAAAAAGTATCCGGTGGAATGTCAATCATCGATCCGGCCAAGTTTTGGAATTCAAAATTTTTGATCATCATTGATAAACGATAATCTATAAGGTCCATAATGGCTTATGAATTGCAAGGAAGATTATTTGAAATCTTCGACACCCAACAGATCACAGACACATTCAAAAAAAGAGAATTTGTGGTCGAAACAACAAGCGGAATGTATAATGAGTACATCAAAATGCAAGCCGTTCAAGACAAATGCGATTTACTCGATTCCATGAACAAAGGCGATCAAGTAAAAGTCTCCTTTGATCTTCGAGGTAAATTGGTGAATACAAAAGATGGACGTCAGGTCTATATCACCAATATCAATGCATGGAGAATCGACCGTCAATCCGGTGGAAATTCAGCGCCACAACAACCTAATTATGGACAAGAGCCACCGGCAAGCGGTGGAGATTATGACGATGTACCATTTTAATCAGACTATAAAAGAAGAGGAATAACATGGCTATTTATATAAATTCCGATGATTGCATCAATTGCGGTGCATGCGAACCGGAATGTCCGAACAATGCCATTTATGAAGGCGGTTCAGTGTGGACGCTTGGTGAGAATCAATATGAAGATTCAACTTCACCGGGAAGCTTCAAAGGTGATTTTTGGAAACCGGACTTTTATTTCATCGTTCCGGACAAATGCACGGAATGCAAGACATTTCATGATGAACCTCAATGCGCGGCGGTTTGCCCTGTTGATTGTTGTTTGCCCGATGCAGACAATGTAGAGACCGAAGAACAATTGGTCGCAAAGGTTTCCTATTTGGATGAAATTGATCCGAGCAGAAGAAGAAATTAATCATCGCAATCTAACTTTTGCCGGTTATGGAAGGACTTTGCTCCATCGATAACCGGCTTTTTATTATCTCGAACATACCATGAATCCTATCCAAGCAATCATCACGATAGAAAGAGGCCGGATTGTCGGCATTGAACCATATCCAAATGGAGTGATCATCATCTCCGAACAAGGCAGACATGAATATCCCGGTGCATATGCAGTTCCCGGTTTAGTGGATGCACATTGTCATTTGCATGTGCTTGGTGAATTACTGAATGGCTTGATGTTATACTCACTTTCTTCAAAAGAAGAGATTCTGAATATATGCAAGAATCATTCAACGCTTCGAGGAGATTGGCTTTATGGCATGGGTTGGAATCAGGAATTATGGACCGACAAATCATATCCCACTGCTCAGGATCTTGATGAGGTTTTTCCCAATATTCCCGTATATCTTCGAAGAGCAGATGGACATTCAGCGTGGGTCAATACAAAAGGAATGCAGATTGCCGGAATTGATGCCCGAACACCTGATCCGGATGGTGGGACTATTCTCAAGGATGAACATGGAAATCCAAGCGGCATTTTCATAGACAATGCGATGGATCTGATATCAATGTATATTCCCGCTTTGACTCAAGAACAGATCAGAGAGAATATCATTACGGCTTCAAAGGCATGTTCTGCTTTTGGAATCACCGAAGTGCATGATATGGATGTTAATCCTGAATATCTTCCTGTCTTTCTTGAATTGGCTGAATCGGGAGCATTACCGATTCGCATTCAATCGTATGTGAAGGCACAGAATGATGAATGGATCGAACATGGATGTTTGCCTGCAGTAGGTGAATTCATGCGCATAGCGGGCTTGAAATTTTTTGCCGATGGTGCTCTTGGATCTCGTGGCGCAGCAATGATTGAACCCTATGCAGATGCAGATCATCATGGTCTAATTCTGATGGATGAAAACACGCTATTTGAAAAAGCGAAACTTGGTATTGATGCAGGTTTTTCCATTGCGACACATGCGATTGGTGATAAAGCAAATCAGCTTGTCATGAATGCATATCAACAATTGCGCATGGAAGGAATTGCGGATGATCATACAATTTTGAGAATTGAGCATAATCAAATAATGAAAGAAATCGATATAGAGAGAATGCATCATTTTGATATCAAATCAATTCCTCAATCCATTCATTGCATTAGTGATGCAAATATGGCCAAAGTTCGATTGGGTAATCGCAACAGCATTGCATATCCTTGGAGGAGTTTGATTGATCATGGATTGAAACCAGCCGGTAGTTCAGATTTCCCAATTGAATCTGCAAATCCACTATTGGGCATTGATGCATATTGCAGAAGAATTCCAATGCAGGAAAAGGAAGCATGGATGCCGGAAGAAATCATCACGCAAAAAGAGGCATTATTGAGTTATACTGCATGGGCACATGAAGCATCAGGATTGGAATATAGAAGAGGAGCATTGGCAATCAAATTTGATGCTGATATCACAATTCTTGATACAGACATTGTGTCTTGTCCGGTTGATGCAATCAAGAAAACAAATGTACTTGCTACATATTCTGCCGGAATTCGAAGATTTCATGCAGAATAATTTCTCCATTGATGAATGTCAATTGTTTGAAAAATATCATCAACATGTTCAATTCCGGCAAGCACGTTCTTTTGATCATCTGTTAATTGCTTACCTGACTTGATGACATCAAAAAAAGCAATCAATGTTGTAAAACATTCATTATGCTGCATGAATCTCTCTTTTGCATAATCCGAAGCTTGATTCTTTGTAATGAGAAATGGCCAATCAGAAGCCTGCATGAGCAGAAGCTCTCTTAATGCCTGATCCATGATTCTTTTTTGTAATTGATCATTAGTATCAATACTATTCACTCTATACTCAAAGCGCTGTTCAGCATCATGCATATTGTACAGTAACCACATCGTGCTTTCATTCTTCCATGTTTCATCTGTACCATTCATTCCCCAAGATCCCGCAGAACACTGCACATTGTGTATCGAATCATTCCATAGAATCTCCGATGGGAGTTTCAATGAAAGTATATCTGACTTATCTATTTCACGAATGAAGTTGACAAGGAATTCGGGTCCTTCAAACCACCAATGACCGAATAATTCGGTGTCGAATGCTAGGCATATTACTCCCGTTTCATTCACTTGTTCTGTATATGACAAAGCAAGTTTCTCAAGATACCCCACATAATCTTTCGCATCGAGTAGTGCTTGTTTTTTGGCATCAGCCATCATATATGGATATTTTTCTTGGGGATATTCCGGGTGATTGGTCACTTTCCAATATCTTAGCGTGGAATCATATTCTCTTTTGTGAAAATCAAGATATGCCGAATGACTTGGATAACCGCTTTTTTCAGACCACACTTTATCAGAAGCTGATTTATGTCTGATAAGAACTTTGAGAGTTTGATTTTCATATGTCTTTTGTAATCTTACTTGAGATAAAGGTCTGAGTGACTCAGGCAATATTTTGACTAGATGATGTTCACTTTCTAGATATTTCATCGAATGTTGTTGATCCAGTACAATCATGTTGATTGATTGTTCAAGAATGATATCTTCCAAGTAATATTCATCTTTATCTCCTTTCAACTTTGGTGCATAACCACATTCCGGCAAAAACATTGCTCGTGGTTTATGAGCAAAGTAATGCTCATGCATCATCACAGAACATGCAATTTGCATCCGAGTGGATTGTTCCAAGTCAAGCAGTGGCAAATATGCATGCGTCAATCCGCAAGTCATGAATTCAATCAACCCATCTTGCTCAGCAATTCGAAATCGCTCAATGATCGAACCATCATTCATTTCATGAAGAGTTTGCAAGCCTTGTTCATAAAACGACTTCCAATATTCACCCAATGGAATATTATAGACTGCATCTGGAATCTTTGAAAATTTACGAAGGTCTTTCTCAGATTGTTCAATCTGCTTCTCAGCATATTCTGCGAATATTTTGGAGGCAATGGAATGCGAAAGTTGCTCAAGCAGAACTGGTGAAAAATCGAATGATAGGGATGGCCTAATTCCTTCTCGCCGAAGCTTTTCAATGATCCCAAGAATGGGAAGATATGATTCAAGTACAACCTCAGAAAGCCACACTGATCCATGAGGCCACATATCATGATTGATGACATATGGCATATGGGTATGCAAATGTAGAATGACCGGGGTTTTATTCATCTTATCATTCAGAAAAAAAAAGCCACGCTTTTGAGCGTGGCTGAGTTAATGCTATTTCTTTCATTAGTTGACTTGTTTTGAATCAATCACCATTTGACCATCCATGGAAATTTCTCCATGTTCAGACTCAAATCTATGCACATTATCATGAAGTGCTTGAAGCAACATTTTTGCATGTTGAGGGGTCATGATAATTCTTGCATGCACCCTTGCTCTCGGTACATCAGGAAGAATTCTGGTGAAATCAATGACGAACTCCGCAGGAGAATGACGGATTATTGCAAGATTAGAATAGATGCCTTCTGCTTCTTTCTCACCCAATTCGATATTGATGTGTTGTGGGGCTTGTTCTTTATCAGCCATTTAAATAGACTCCAGTTTATACGTTTGTTTATTGATTCTTCTTCAAAGTGTCAGCCATCTGGAATGACTTATCAGCTTTTTCCTTCATGCCTTGTTTGGCATATACCTTACCCATATACTCATAATACGCGGCATTTGTAAGGTTGGCAGGTTCAGCAGCTTCCAAATCCGTGATCATCTTTTTGAACTTATCATTTTGACGAGTGATCAAATAAATGTCAGACAATTGTTGCAATACACCAAGATTGTCTTTGTTGACCGGATTACTGCGATACTGTGAAAAATAATCCGCGGCTTTACTGAGCAATGGGAAATATCTCGTTTCATCCGGCTTGTATTTCGAATTTGCATCGATTTTCTTATTCTCTTCATCAATGATATCAACAGCTTTATTGACAAAGCATGCACCGATATTGAATACGGCATTTTCAAAATTTGGGTCTATAGCCAATGCTTTTTCATAATTGACAATAGCCATGTCATATTGTTTCTGCCTTGCCAATACTCTTGCATATTGTTCAAGGAAATACTTATTGTTCGGATTCTTTTCTACAGATATCGCAAGTGATTTTAACACATCATCCGATTTTCCTTGCTCATCATAGATCTGAATCTTCAAGCTGGCAAGTTCATCATCGATTGGATTGATGGAAAGTGAATATTCAATCATTTCCACAGCTTTATCAAATGCCTTCGATCCATAATAGAGATAAGATAAATTCACGATTGGTCTGATATTGATGGCAAAGAATCGCTCCTTTTCTTGGGGAAGCCAAGAAGAAGGAAGGTTGGAACGAATTCCTTCTATCAATGCCTTACCACCCTCTTTCTTGACTGAAGACAGATATGCTTCATTACCACTCATAACTATTTTGTCTACTATGAGTGAATCGCCATTATTGTCCATGAAGGCTTTGGTTGAAACTGGTTTGCCAAGCGATCGCAATACATCTTCTCTTGACATGCCTATTGTGAAATTGTTTTTCTTCAATATCTCCAATGAAGGCTTGATTTGCTGAACATATCGCTCATAAGAGGAAATTGCCTTTGCAGTATCCCCTTTGATTTCATAAACATTACTCAAAATTGCCAAAGGTTCTGAATTTTCCGGCTTTAAAGTAATTGCTAGCTCAAGCAACTCAACTATCTCATTGATATCACTGGATTTGCCTTTACCAAGAAATTCATTGTAAGAGTTTGTTCCCTTATTATAAATTTCCGCCCACAGAAAAAATAATTGATCCGCCACTTTGGTTTTCATCGGCTCTTTTGTGGCATGCTTTGATGCTTGCAATGAATTCTCTGTAGCTTTTTTAAAATCATTTAATCTGAAATGACAATCGGCCAGAAGGTACCATGCTTCCGCATTGGTAGGATTCTTGCCGACTTCCTTTTCCAATGAAACAAGCGCCTTTTTATAATCCTTTTGATTATAAGCCAACTTTGCACCTGTAAAGTCAGGAGAGGCACACTGAAAGCTTTGAATGATCAATGATCCAAGCAGAATACCAAGAATAATGTGTTTTTTCATGAGTTTCATGGCTAATGATTCCATGTTTGTGAAGCATAATTGAGCCTGCAAATTACGAAATCATGGGCAAGCCTGCAATCATGATTACATAACAAAAAAGCCTCGACCTAATTAGATCGAGGCTTTACTAACTTTTCTTTACATATCAATTTTCTGTTGGCTGCATAAGCGATTGAGCAAGCTCGGGGCTTACAGAGCTGATGAGATATGTATATTTCGGCATGCGAGATTTACGACCTTTCTCGGAAACTACATCAGGTACAATCATCAAAACGGCCTGATTACCGGATTTTTGCTCCATGTTTTGTCTAGCTTGATGTCTTTTTACGGCACTTGTAAAGTCCGTAAAGACTTCAAGATTCGTACAAGCATATAGTGGAACAATCAATGGCTGATGATCGGCTGTAAAACCGAAATACTTCGCTGTGTTGAATGTCAATGGACCGAGTAGTGACAAATGATCAGGAGTAAAATACTCAACCGATAACTTATTCAAAGACTTGCCTATTTGACCCGCTGCCGTGTATGACAAATCAATGATTCTAGGGCGCACAAATGGGCCTCTGTCATTGATGCATACAAGTACTGATTTACCTGTGACTTGACTTGTCACTTTTGCTATGGAACCAAGTGGCAATGTACGATGTGCGGCTGTATAACCATACATGTCAAATGTCTGACCACTCGCGGTTCTGCGATTGTGAAACTCTTTGCCATACCAAGAGCCTGGTCCAATTTGTCTCGGGACTTTATTATGGAAACCGCTATAGCGCACTGAATCGTGCACAACCGGACCATATTTCCCATTGGCCTTACGAGCTTCTGCAGAATTGACAAAGAACAAACTTACCATTGCGAAAAACACAATCAGAAACGACATGATGTTGTGGCTGATCGAGAGGAATTGTCTATGCATATGCAATGATGTCTTTTGCATAGGGGCCTCCTTCTTATAATGAATAATCCCAAACTGCCTCCCCCCAGAGTCAGATGAGCAACAAATTAGAGCTCTGAAATTGATGTTCTTTCGTGGTGAAAACTGCTCTTTATGCTAAAAGCCGAACATCTATTTCTCAAGCAGATGTGCAATTACAGGAAATTTCAGAACTTTGCCAATGAATTTACGCTTAATTTATTTTCATAATTCCATATAAATCAAATGTTTACATTAAATCAAGAATGTCACAGCCTAGATAAACCCATGTTTTACATAGATTTAGCGCAATCTTTACGCAATCTACTAGGTGAAGAACGGGATCCTATTGCGAATATGGCCAATATGGCTTCTTTGTTGTATTTCTCATTACCGAGTATAAATTGGAGTGGATTTTACTTATATGATAGCCAAGAATTGGTTCTTGGACCATTTCATGGTAAGCCGGCATGCGTAAGAATCCAAATGGGCAAAGGTGTATGTGGTACATCTGCGATCAAAAGAGAAACTTTGATGATTGAAAATGTACATGAATTCCCCGGACATATCGCTTGTGATGCGGATTCAAAATCAGAAATTGTGATACCAATGATCAAGGATGATATCATCATCGGTGTTCTTGACATCGATAGTCCGAACTTTGCCAGATTCGATGAAGATGACAAAAATGGCTTACAACAACTATTGGAAATTTTGCAGTTTTCTACAGACTTTACTCTACCGGTGCAAATAAAGAGATAAATGGCTCAATGGGGAGATTACGAAGAATGGTATATGTCATCGTGAGAATCAGAAATATGATGACGGTTGAAATAGGTGGTGACCAAACAAATCTTTGCTTCCCATCAATCCATGAGAACACCATAATAAATACACGATAGATCAAATAGGGTCCCCATAGAATGATTAGTAGATTATTCTTCAATCCAACTATAATATCCCCATGCATGAATGAAGAAACGGCTCTCGTTGATCCACAACCCGGACAATGGAGTCCTGTACTCAAGTGAAATAAACAAGGGACATAAAAATATGTATCAGGCGGAAAATATGTGAATAGTGTAAATATTCCCAAAATGATGGATGCAATACCAAGAATTGCAATGAGCGATCGCTGTAATACTATTCTCATCACTCATTAACCACCACTGTTTTTACCGCCAAATCATGCAATGCTTGTTTATATGTCGTGAAAAACATCACATTTGCCAGCACAAAACATAATTGCATCGTAATTGCATTCACAAGATATCTGAAAATGGAATTGACAATAGAAAATTCTGATCCATCAATACATACAATGCGAATATGAAGCAATTTCTTACCTAATGTTGATCCATTCGACATCGCCTGAAACATCCCAAAATACAGTACTCCGATGCCCAATTGTATGAAGGTGAGAATTTGCACGATTGGTAGCACTTTCTCAATGATTTGCTCAATATCTGCACCGGAATAATTGGCAATTGCGCTCAATCCATCTCCTTGACCAATGAGAAACAATATGATGATTGATGCTATAGACATAAACATTGAATCAACTATATAAGCCAGGATGCGTTTTCCCGGATTAGCAATGGTATATTCAGTACCTTCCATAATTCTTCTCCTATTTTAGTGCAAATACATTGAGATAATCTTTTAGCATTATATCATCCAGCTGGATGGAATCGTACATGCCATTTATGGACCTTTGACGAAATGCCTCATATAAGGTTACAGCACAAGCAACAGAAATATTCAAACTTTGAATCATGCCTACTTGAGGTATAAGCATATTTCCATCTGCTTTCAGAATGGCTTCCTCGGAAACACCGGCATGTTCATTACCAAAAACAATCGCAATGGGCTCTGTGAAATCAATTGCATATAAGGATCTTGCCTCATTGCTCATGCCTGTAGTCAGGATTTTCTTCCCTTCCTTTCTAAGACAGTCATAACATTCATCAATTGAGGAATGCTTATGTGTCAATACCCATTTTCTTGCACTAGCCGAACTCTTTTCTCCCAATTCAGGAAAAGATTGACCTGAATGATATACCAGATGCACATCCATCACACCAACTGCATCGCAAGATCTGAGTACTGCGGATACATTATGAGGGTCATGTACATTCTCAAGTACAATGGATAATGATGGTTGTCTTCGAGAGACACATGCATAAATCTTTTCCGATCTGTCATCGCTCAAGAAATCGAGTGCTGTGCCTTGTGGTTTTTCATTCATGATATACAAAAAAGGCGTCATTGAGACGCCTTTACAAGTTTTGTTATGTATTTCTCAACCTCTTTTGGCAAATGCCTCAGAGAGTCTTTTCATTGCTTCTTCGATATTCTCAACTGAATTGGCATAAGAGAAACGAACGAATCCTTCACCATTACTACCAAATGCTGTTCCGCTCAAGCAAGCAACACCTGCTTCATATAATGAAAAATCCGCAAATTCTTGCGAAGTCATGCCGGTTCCCTCGATATTGGGATAGACATAGAATGCACCTTTGGGTGAGTGACATCTCACTCCTGGCATCGCATTCAATGCAGTTACAATAACATCTCTTCTTCTTTTGAACTCAGCAACAAACTCTGCGGCTTTGGCATCTGTTCTTTCAGACAATGCTTCTATACCCGCAATTTGATTATAGCTTGCTGTGCAACTCGTACAATTTGTTTGAAGTTTGGCCACAACCTGTGCAATATGTTCAGGCATGCAACCATACCCCATACGCCATCCGGTCATTGCAAATGTCTTTGAGAACCCATCAAGCAATATCGTGCGTTCTTTCATGCCAGGGAATTGCGTGATTGTTTCATGTACAAATCCATCATAAGTGATTTGAGAGTAAATCTCATCACTAAGTACAATGAAATCATGTTTTACAGCCAATTCTGCGATTTTTTCCAAGTCCTCTTTGGTGAGAATACCACCAGTAGGATTTTGTGGAGTATTGATGATCACCATTCGAGTTTTCGGCGTGATGCGTGCTTCGAGATCGGCGATATCAAATCGAAATTCTTTCTCTTCTTTCAATGGCAAAGGAACAGGTACTGCTTCGAGAAAATTGATGACGGATTCATAAATCGGAAATCCGGGATTTGGATATATGACTTCATCCCCTTTGTCAATCACAGCCATCATGCCATAGAACAAGATAGGCTTTGCACCTGGAGTGATCACAATTTCAGATGCTGAATATTCCGTTCCTCTCGTACGCTTGATATAATCAGCTACAGCTTGTCTTGCTTCAGGCATACCTGCTGATGGACCATAATGGGTAAACCCATCATCAAGAGCTTTCTTGGCGGCATCAATGATATTTTGAGGTGTATCAAAATCAGGTTCACCAATTTCAAGGTGAACAATACTCTTCCCTTGTGCTTCTAATGCTCTGGCACGAACCAATACTTCGAATGCGGTTTCAGTACCTAATCTGGAAATTCTTTCTGCTATATGCATCATATTGTATGATCCGAGTGGTGAAATCAATGAGTTGAATGACCGAATATCGCATTAGCGATGGACAAAATTCCGGAAGGCATAATTCCAAGAATGATTACGCCGGCAATCGTGATGAACAGAGAAATTCCGGAAAGACCAAATTCAGTGTCAGGCATTTCCTTCTCAGGTTCATTAAAATACATTTTGACAATGAGTCCGATATAGAAATACACTGAAATAATCGATGAAAAAACAGCAATGACTGTAAGCCACAAAAATCCTGCATCAATAGCTGCTGAAAAGAGATAATATTTACCAAAGAATCCCGCAAAAGGAGGAATACCGGCCAATGAAAACATAAAAATGGCCATGAATGCCGCAAGCACAGGATATTTTTTACTCAATCCTGCATAATCTGAAATCTGTAAATGCTCTTCACCACGACGCTCAAGTAAACCAACAATGATGAATGAACCAATTTGCATGAACATATAGGATGTGAGATAGAACAAGATTCCACTATAACCAGCTTGGGAACCTGATACCAAGCCCATCATCAAATATCCGGCATGTGCAACAGATGAAAATGCAAGCATGCGCTTGATATTCGTTTGTGCGAGTGCACTGATATTTCCAATCAGCATGGTTGCTGCAGACAAAACAGCGAATGTCATTTGTAATTTCGCAGGAGCTGCAGGCATAAGTACCATTACAATCGGCATGAATGCAACAAATGCAGCCGCTTTTCCTGCTGTACTCATAAATGCCGTAACGATTGTTGGTGCACCTTGGTACACATCAGGAGCCCATTGATGGAATGGAAATGCAGCAGCTTTGAAACTCAATCCGATTACCATTAGAGCAATACCAATCGGTAGCAATGATCCCAATGGCAATGCACCTCGAGAAATATTCATGGAAATATGACCATAATCCATGCTTCCCGTGGCACCATAAATTAATGCCATTCCATAGACTAAAAAGCCTGTTGAGAATGCTCCAAGAAGGAAATACTTCAAAGATGATTCAACGGAGGCAATGGAGGAGCGCATATATCCGGAAAGGATATAAAATACGACTGACATGATTTCAATCCCTATGAACAGTGTCAAGAGATTATTTGAATGTCCAATAAGCATCATACCGCCAATCGCAAAGAGTATGAGCGAGTAGAATTCATCATGCTCAATTCCCTCTCTTTGCAAATATGAGCGAGCGGCAAAAATGGTCAGAAGTCCTCCCACAGAGAATAAGACATCAAAATATGATGAAAATCCTCCGCCGGAAATCATACCATTGAAACCAATGCCATGTTGACCAAATGTTCCAATGGCCAAAATGCCCGAAACAATCAATGTGATCACACTGAACAAGAAAGTGATGCGAGCGCTATTCTTGATCAAAGCATCCACAACCATCGCAATGATTGCCATTGCAGACAAGAATGTGAATGGAGCGGTCAACAGTAAATCTTGAATCATTCCTCTTTTCCTTGTTTATTTTCTCTGTAATGATTGGATGCTTATGCTTTCACTGGACGAAGCATCACCAAACCGACACGATATGTCTCACCTTGTGAGCCATCCATGGTTTTGCGCTTGATCATTGCTTCTGAAGTCTCAGGATACAATGCTTCCACGCTGTATAATACTTCTTCGGTAACTGTCATGGCAAATTCAACAGTATCACCGACTCGAACTGACTTCCATTGATCGGTAGTATCATGTCCATTCTTCTTCCAATCATATGGTCTTTCAAAAATCTTCTTTAATAAATTCACCATCGTAGATTTCCTCAATGATACTAATCAATGCTCGGCTTTCTTAATGCCAGATGCATCCACTTCAATTGCTTTGATTTTTGGATATGCAGATGTGCCGAACACAGTTTTTTCAATGGATCCAACCAATGTTTGTGCATATAATTCAGAGCGAGAAAGGAATGTTTTTGGATATACTCCTATCCACACAATGAAAATCACCAATGGAACCAATTGCCAATACTCGCTTTTGGTCAAATCTGTCAATGTATGATTCTTCGGATTGTCATTGGTTCCAAACATCACGCGTTGGAACATCCACAATAGATATACTGCCGCGAAAATCACTCCGGATGCACTGAATATGCTGAACCATGGATTATTCAAGAATTTGGATTGGAAAGATCCAAATAGTGTGAGATATTCACCAATGAAGCCATTCAAACCGGGAAGTCCTACAGATGCCATCATTGCAATGGTGAACATCACTGCGAATTTGGGCATCACTTTGGTTATTCCACCAAAATCACCGATCTCACGAGTATGACGGCGCTCATATAATACGCCCACACAAAGGAAGAGCATACCTGTTGACAAACCATGATTCACCATTTGGATGATTGCGCCTTGAAGTCCTTCGGGAGTGACCGACACAATACCCAATACAACAAAACCCAAGTGGCTGACGGATGAATATGCTACAAGCTTTTTGATATCTGTTTGAACCATCGCTACAAGCGCACCATATATGATGCCGATCACAGATAACCATGCAAGCGGCTGTGCAAAGAGATGTAATGACTGAGGGAATAATTCAAGATTGAATCTAATCAAACCATAAGTACCCATCTTGAGCAATACACCGGCAAGAATCACTGAACCTGCAGTCGGAGCCTGAACGTGAGCATCAGGAAGCCAGGTATGAAATGGGAATAATGGAACTTTGATACAGAATGACAATGCAAAAGCCAGGAATAACCAGATTTGAATATCAAGAGGAATTCCAGGTGCGAGTTGTTTCAGAATCAAGAAGTCAGTTGTGAAATGTCCACCCGGCGTCCACTTAGCATAGAGTCCCATCCACACAATCGCAATAAGCATCAATAGTGAACCAACAAGCGTATACAAGAAGAATTTCACGGCAGCATATATTCTGTCTTTACCACCCCAAATACCAATCAAAAAATACATCGGTATGAGAATCAATTCCCAGAATACATAAAAGAGCATGGTATCTAATGACACAAATACTCCAAGCATTCCAAATTCCAAAAGCAACATCATTGCATAATATTCTTTTTGCCTCTTTCCTATTGCCTCAAAAGAAGCAAGGATGCTGATTGGCATGATGAATGTCGTAAGCACGACAAGCAATAATGACATACCGTCAATACCGGTTCTGAAACCTGCATCGAGCGATGGAATCCAAGAGATATTTGTGTAAAACTGAAAACCATCCAATCCATCATTGAACATAAACCACAATGGAAGAGATGCAAAGAATGTGAGCATTGAGAATATCAATGTGACATATTTGATTGCCTTCTCTTGCGCTCTATCAATAAAAAGTATTGAGAGAAATCCCAATAATGGCAAGAACAAAGGCAATAATAGCAAACCTGCTGAATCAGTATGTGGCATGCTTTACTCTGTAGAACTGACAAAAGATGAACATAAATGCCAAAAGGCACATGAATTAAAAGTGCGAGACTATGATTATTGTCCCATCGTATAATACGGTGAAATCATCAGATATACGATCACACCGGTAATCGTCACATATAGCCAAATTGGCAATGTCCAACGAGCAATTTTCTTATGCAATGGAAATTCCGATCTCCATGCTCGAAGTAGGGTAAACAATGCAAGTGGAACTATGACTGCAGCCAAT
>DBCJ01000112.1 GCA_002293005.1 Ignavibacteria bacterium UBA961
ACAAGATTCGACGATAATCTCACCACACAAATCAATATCTATGGTGGTCCTGTTCGCGATGCCCTCGCTTATACCGGCATACCCAAAGCATGGATTCAGAATCCCGCGCTTCGTAGATCCAATCTCAATGGTTGGGCTTATGATTCAACAGGAAAAGCGATTTCTTGGTCAGGCACAAGACGCTTGCAAGAAATAGAAGAATTCTCTCAGCCACATTATGAAATATTGAATGATTGGTCTATCACCCCGAATCTTACACTCAAATCGACCCTCTTCTACTATACCGGTGATGGCTATTTTGATTATGATGCATCTTGGGCGGATGCCGGCACATTGCGTCTTACTCCTGAATTTGGAGTAATAGGTAATCCAACAATTGGTAATGCCATTGTGCGAGGTTTTGTTGGCAATCGTCATGGCGGGTGGATTCCACGACTCGTTTGGGAACATGGAAGTGGAAGACTCACGACAGGACTTGAAATTCGCTCACATCGTTCACTTCATTGGGGCGCCGTACAATATGCGGAAGGTCTTCCCGAAGGATTCGATCCCGATTTCAAGATCTATCAATATAATGGCATGCGTAC
The DNA here is from genome assembly GCA_002293005.1 of Ignavibacteria bacterium UBA961. Lineage (GTDB taxonomy): Bacteria > Bacteroidota > Ignavibacteria > Kapaibacteriales > UBA961 > UBA961. The sequence continues at coordinate 588 of DBCJ01000112.1, forward strand.
CATTCTCTCGGCATTTGCAAGAGAAGAATATCAAGTGAGCGATCGATTGATGCTTCAAGGTGAATTACAAGTCGTGCATCATCGATATGGAATTGAACAAGAAAAAGCCGGTAATACATTCACTTCATATCGTTCATCGAATGGCACAATGATTGGCAATGGCGATCAATTATTCTCCATCAATTATCTCTTTGCAAATCCACGCATCGGTATGCATTATGCTTTGAATGATAAAGAGCGCATCATTGCTTCACTTGCTTATACCTCAAGGGAGCCACGCATGAGAAATCTCTATGCCGCATCGGATTCCTATTTCGGTGCTATGCCACTCTTTGAGCAAATTGCAATCAATGATTCTACAAATGGCTATGACTTTTCGAAACCCCTTGTCAAGCCCGAATCCATGCTCAATCTCGAACTTGGTTGGCATCATACTTCTGAGTTTGAACGCTTTAGCATCACCGGTTATGCAATGGAATTTTTTGATGAGCTCGTGAAGAGTGGAAGACTCGATATTTTCGGCGCTCCGATTGATGGCAATGCCCCGCGCACAAGACATATCGGGATAGAACTCGAAGGATGGAAATCATTCCCTATACACAATGGCAATGCAATTGAAGTCGCTGGTAATCTAACGATGGGATATAATCGAATCGTGGATATGAATTACTTCACGGGTAATGGTGATGCAATTTCACTCAATGGCAATCGCATCGCGGGCTTCCCTGATTTCATGGGGATGTTGCGCATCGGTTATCGCAATCAAACAACCGGCATATCACTTAATATGAGACATATCGGTTCATTCCGTTCCGATAATTTTGATGATGATCTCATTAATAATCAAGAATTGATCACCGATTTGCAAAACTCATTCAATGGCTATTATGCTGATAATATAGTGGATGCATATACCGTATTCGGTTTAGACATCGATCATTCCATCATGTCGATCGGCGGTCCAATGCAATCCCTCAGATTACGATTGCAAGTGCAAAATCTCTTCGATACGCTCTATGCATCGGGCGCGGAAGGAAAAGAATTCTTTCCCGGTCAAAGACGCATGATCATCTTTGGCGCAGAACTTGAATTGTGATTATTGTACTTCAAATGTCAGACATTTCAAGTATGAAGTTTCCGGCATAATCGGAAGTATCGGATGACATGGACTTTGTCCACCCGAATGAATCAATCGCAATGTACGATTCACTCTTTTTGATTCCGTCTGTACGATTTCAATCAGCATTTGCGCGCTCAAATGTTGAGAGCAACTTGCGCTCACCAGAAATCCACCTGGCCTGATGAGTTTCAGAGCTTGCCTATTGATTTCCGCATAGCCACGCTTGGCCCGAGCCAGTGTGGCTTTGCTTTTTGTGAAGGCAGGAGGATCGAGTATGATCATATCCCATGTTTTTCCGGCTTGAACAGAAGATTTAAGAAAATCGAATACATCCGCTTGTTCAAAATCGACATGTGAATACTTATTCAATTCCGCATTTCTTTTTGATGCTTCAATGGCTTGTTTTGCACTATCGATTCCAAGTACGGATTTCGCTCCACCTTTAGCGGCATGCAATGCGAAACCACCTTGATTGGTAAAACAGTCCAATACATCGAGTCCGCTTGACAATTGCTCCACCCACTTTCGATTCAATCGCTGATCAAGAAAGTATCCTGTTTTTTGTCCATGCACGAGTGAAATCTCAAGCTGAATATCATGTTCTTGAATATTGATATTGTCCGGAATCTCACCATACACAATATATTCCCCTTGCTGTAATCCCTCTTTGAGTCGAAGTGGTGAATCATGTTTTGCAATCACGCCTTTGAGACTGGGAAGAATTTCTTTCAATGCTGAAATGATCATGTCAATGCGAGCATCCATACCTGCAGACAAACATTGCATGGCACAATAGTCGCCATAGCGATCAATGATCAAACCCGGTAATTCATCCGATTCACCAAAACACAATCGATACGAATTCATTGTAGGAAATACTCTCTCGCGAATTGCCAATGCGGAGCGAAGTCTATTCACAAAAAACTCGACATTCACATCTTCATGCGTGTGCAATAATCGAATGGCAATAGAACTATGAGCATTATAGAAACCGATTCCGCAATCATAGTCATAATCTGTCATGAGTCTGACAAGTGATCCCGCAGGCAATGGATCATGTTTTTTGAGTGATTCGGCAAAAACCCATGGATGACCTTCTCTAATGCGACCATGCATTGAAGGAAGGAGTTTGAGTATTGGTATTTCGGCGTTTTGTGACATCTTGATTTCCTTTTGAACATGCAAATCTATTGCTTTGCAATCGAACAGGTGCAAGAATCATCAATTATGCTAATTTGTGGTCATGATTTCTCGATTCCTCAATATCATATTCTTCTTCTGCCTGCAGAGCGTCATTCTTCAAGCTCAACAAGAGCAAATATCACTCTTGAATGCATTTCCTTTGACAGACTCTCTGATGAAACAGCAAGAATGGAGATATGGAACAGATAAGATCGCAAATACATTCTTGTTTTCATCCGATATGTTGATTCGGGACATTGCAATAACCGGAACGGAATATCTCTTCAAAAAGCGCTATCGGGGTTCCATCATGCGAACCAATACAATAGCTGTTCAAGACAATATCACGGTGCAGGGTCTGCTAAAACATGAACTCTCGGATGCATTCCAAGCACTTGGTCAAATGCTCTATAGCTCTCGCTCTGATTCTCGTGACATAGCTCTCCAATCAGCCAAAAGAATGGGTGGATATATAGGACTTGGGTATCAAGGAAATCTCTTTAGCGGAGAAGTATATGGTGGATTTGAAGCCAATGAGCAATTGGGGATCAAAGGCGGAGGTGCCTCTGCTTATGCGCATATCAGACATGTCCCTATTAATCTCAGCGAAGGATTGATGCTGCAAAGTGAGGGACGAGGACAATTCACCGCAATAGACAGCATGCGCAACATGGCCGATATTGATGTGATGTTGAGCGCATTTTCCTATCAGCAAAATGGAAGTCGCAATAGAATTTACATGCAAATTCGCAGTACCATGCTCAATAGAGATTTTTATTCTCCGCAAGGCAGTAATTCCGGGGCACTTGGGATTGAAAGACGACTCGAACAAAGAAATAGAGCCGATGCTGATATAGGCATAGAAATCTTGCCAAAATTGTCAGCCACTTTCATGCTCAATGCCGAAATAGCAGATATCGCTCGATTCTTCAGAAATCCTATCACCGAATTCAGCAATACCGCAATCAATCGCAATTTGCAGGAATTCATCGTGAATGTGACCGGCTCGCTAAGTTATGATAATGAATCGGGGAATCGAATCACGGGAGGATTCTCATTATTCAATCGAGATGAAAAAAATGCCGTGAAACAAATCTTTGCAATTGACCAAGATCAATTGGACATCATACGCAAGCAGGAATTTCAGCGCGATAATGTGTCGAATAGATTTAGACTATTCTCATTCGGACAAATCATTCTCGGGAAAAATGATACAATCGGTTATGATGCATCCGCCTCACTTCTGAGATATGATACGCCTAGTACCTCGAATAATGATGATCGAGATGAGCAAACCATCATCGCTTCCCTATTTTGGAAAAGATCGATTGATGAGCATCTTACCATTTCACTGCTAGGTGGTTTGCAACAAACGCATTTCGTGTTCTTGAAGGCGGAGCGATCCTCACTCAGCAATAGAAATAGTAGTATTCGATTTGCACCCGGATTGCAATGGCGTTCTCGATCTCTTGAATTCAATCCACAATTTGAAGTTCTTGCAAATTATACCATCTATGATTTTGAATTACCCGGAACGGCGTTTCGTAGTTTTAGTTTCAGACAATTCAGTTATCGCGATTCGATTCGCTATGTTTTTAGAAAAGATTGGTCAATCGAAGGTAATCTGTTTATCAGAAGATTTGATCGCGGCATCATGTCATGGTCCGAATTCTCCGAAACTCCCATTACCATGAGCACGGAACAGTTCTTCAAATTCCTTATGTTTGTTCCCGCGACTCGCATCATGCGCATCGGATTGGGTGGGAGATTTTATCAGCTCATACAGGAGCCAAATTCTCGTTCCATCGGACAAAACACTTCTCAGCTCAATGCAAAAACATTGATTTATGGTCCTGAAATGTTTGCCCAAGCCCAATTTACCGATGGCAGTTCGATATCACTGCGTTCATGGTATGAATGGCAATTTTTTGGTGAATCATCGCGCAGGAATCAAATCAACTTATTTCTCCAAGCTTCATTATTTCTCTGATCAATATGCAATCAATACGCGGAACAAAAGACATTCTCCCCAGTGAAATTCATGGCTGGCATATAGTCGAGGATCGCATCAGACATATCACAAGTCTCTATGGCTATCGCGAATTGCGTAATCCGATCATGGAATATACAGAGGTCTTCAAGCGTGCTGTTGGTGAGGATACCGATATAGTAGGTAAGGAAATGTATTCTTTCCCGGATCGTGGGGGTGATTCGATCACTTTGCGACCCGAGGCAACTGCCGCGGTTGTTCGTTCAGCCATTCAACATAATCTCACAGCACAACAGCAAATTGCGAGAGTCTATTATTCCGGACCATTCTTCCGTTATGAAAGACCCCAAAAAGGAAGACAAAGACAATTCCATCAATTTGGTTGTGAATTGCTTGGAGCATCAGGTCCTGAAGCAGATATTGAAATCCTTGCCCTTGCTCATGATTTTCTTGAATCACTGGGAATCAAGTCCAGAGAATTGCATATCAATACATTGGCAACTCCGGAAATCAGACAGCAATTCAAGCAGGAATTGATTTCATATTTTTCATCGCATCTTTCAGAATTATCCGAAGATTCTCAGTCTCGCCTGCAATCCAATCCATTACGCATTTTGGATTCCAAAAATCCCGGCGATAAAGCGCTATCTGCGAATGCACC
>DBCJ01000015.1 GCA_002293005.1 Ignavibacteria bacterium UBA961
TTCCAATAATTAGGATAATGCTTTTTGATATCGTCAGGAAAGAGTCCGGCAAAAATTGCATTTCTTGCATATGGAGTTGCGGTTGGAATGATTGAACAGTAATAGTCCTTCTGCACGGTGAAATATGGTCTGATGAGTTCTTCCATCATCAACCATTGATCGAGTCGCATGCAGTCAATCACAAAGAAGAATGTTGGTTTGCCATTTGACAATTTTGGAATGACAAATTTATCGGCAATATGGGGAGAGAGTTTCGGTGCAGATGAATCATCGCCTCTAAGCCATGATTCATAATTGTTCTCAACGAATTTTCCGAATTCGGCATTACACTCGCGCCATTGATCCTTGAGCGTCTGTTGAAAACCAAGCTCAGGATGCATATCAAGTTCAATGCTCCAATTCACCATTTTTAAATAAACATCCAACCAATCGGACCAATCCATGAAACCGTGAAGTCGGCGTGCGATTTCGGAAAATCCCTGCAAATAATCATGAGTGATTTTTTCTTCTGCGATTCTTCTGGATTCAAGGAATTTCTTGCATGCTGCAAGAATTTGCGCCGGATTTACAGGTTTGGTGAGATAATCATCGATCTTTCCTCCGATTGCTTGTTCCATCAATGATTCGGCTTCATTTTTTGTGACCATCACGACAGGCATGGAAGGATCTATGTCTTTGAGTACGGATAATGTTTCCAGTCCGGACATTCCAACCATTGATTCATCAAGAAAAACTAAATCGTAGGAGGTATTGGAGGCAAGTTCAATGGCGTCTTCACCATTGGTGGCGGTTTCTAGATCATAACCGCGTTGATTGAGAAGTATGATATGCGGCTTGAGTAGCTCAATCTCATCATCAATCCAAAGTATGCGCTTTTTTGATTGTTCCATTGTCTAATACTCCATTGTTCCTTGATACATGTATGAATCATTGCAATATGATTTCAGTATCGTTTTATGTGATAATGAATTGTCTCGCAATAAAAATGGTCTCAAGGAGTATGGCGGCCTCAGATTAATGGAAAAAGATGTGTGCAAATATCGGATTATGAAAGGCAATCCCCAAATAAAGTCGGAAGTTGGGAGAGTTAGACCTTTGAGCAAAATTATTATTGTAAAAACGCCTTAGCCAGATTTCTTGCCTCGTGATCCGCTTCATCAATTTGATGAATGTCAGGATTGTCAATGATGGGCATTTGTCCCAATACTTTTTCGATGATTTGGGGTATTTGTAGAAATCTTGCCTTGTTTTCCAAAAAGTATTGAACAGCAATTTCATTCGCTGCATTCAGAATCGCAGGAGCGGTGCCTCCCGTTTTCATGGCATCATATGCCAATTGCAGACATGGAAAACGCTCTGTATCTGGTTTGAAGAATGATAAGTTTCCTGCTGTGAGCAAATCCAATTTGGGTAAATCTGCATGTCTTCTTTCCGGATGAAACAATGCATAGATGATTGGTACGCGCATATCAGGCGTGCCAAGTTGCGCTTTGATGGATGCATCACCGAATTGCACGAGTGAATGTATGATGCTTTGTGGATGAATCACCACCTCGATTTGTTCGGGCGAGAGATCGAAGAGCCAGCGAGCTTCAATGACCTCGAAGCCTTTATTCATGAGCGTTGCGGAATCAATCGTGATTTTTTGACCCATCACCCAATTCGGATGCTTGAGGGCTTGTTCTCTTGTGATTGAAGAAAATGCATCTTTCTCGAATTCACGAAATGGACCACCCGATGCTGTCAATATGATTTTGTCGATCATTGATCGTTCTTCGCCTGCCATACATTGCAGAATGGCACTATGTTCACTGTCAACAGCGAGTATCGGCACCTGCTTTTCTTTTGCGGATTTCATCACTATTGAGCCGGCACTTACAAGTGTCTCTTTATTCGCAAGCGCTATTGTTGCGCCTTGTTCGATTGCGGCTAATGTTGGAGCCACTCCGCTGAAACCAACCAATGCTTGCATGACGATGTCATTGTCCGGATGACTTGCCGCAGCAATTACACCTTCTTCGCCACATAGGATTTCGCCTTTGAATGAAGTGGTATTCTTGAATTCTTTCCATGCATCTTCATTGCTAATTGCTACTGCTTTGGGATTGAATTCTCGGATTTGATCTTCCAATTCCTTGATGCGAGTATTTGCTGTGAGAACATTAATGGAAAAATCATCTTTGAATTGTCTGACGATGTCCAATGTCTGAGTCCCAATGGAACCGGTTGAGCCGAGTATTGTGAGAGTTCTCAAGTGTTTCCTCAATTAAATGGTAGCCATTGGAATCGTACTGCGGGTACGATTGCCGGTGCGGTGAACATTGCCAATCCTGCATCCATCGAATAACGATCATTGTTCAAGCGCAGTCCGATGAATCCTGCTGAATTTCTGGGGCGCATTATGTCTGCACACCAAAGTTCTGCCAATACGCGAGTATCATGTCTGGAAAACAAGCGAATGTCAAAACCCAATCCGAAACCCAATGCGCCATCATTGAAATTGATGATGCCTGAACCCCATCTGCCTGCATTTGCTTCATAAACATTTTCAGAACCTGTCTTGAAAAAGAGAGCAGTGGTCAATATTGTTCTCGGCATGTGAAAAGAACCAATCATATAGGCATGTTGGATCAGATTCGCACTATTCGCATAGATGAGCGAATAACCACCGGCGAGACTATAATGTCCGGGAATATTTTCCTGCTCTTCATCGTAAAAAGTGTATTTCACATTTACATGCTTTCCTTGCTCATCGAATGATAAGCCGGGGATGAATGTCATGCCACCATTTACGGAAATATCTTCATAGCCAAAGCCTGCCTGAACAAATGCCAATTGCGTGATTGATACATAGGAATCCGATCCAATGGGATCTGCTGTTGGCATGAAATACAATGATGATTGCTGTCTATATGCACTACGAATTGTTTGAATATGCGCAATTTCATCTGAATAGAGAGTGATGTCTCCAATCATTGCCTTTACGATGATGGATTCAATGATCGTGGAATCTTCTCTGATTGTATTCTCACCCTTTTCTTTGTACTGACCAGTAAGAATATCTCCATTAGCCAATCTGAATCTATATGAAAGATCTTTCTTCAGTTTGATGGAAGTGAATGGTTCATTTGTGAATATGTCTTCATCGGCATGCAATGAGCTTGCAAAGCATAGTATCATCATGAGAAATGATGCGATGAATTTCATTCCAATACTCCGGATGAACCACGAGAATGTGAATATGCAAGTTGACCACATGCGGCATCAATGTCGAGTCCGCTCGATGAGCGTATCATCACCGTGACATCTTCCTCACGCAATGCTTTGATGAATGCATGAAATGTGGATTCAGGAGCAGGCTTGAGTGATGCGGAAATCCCTTCGGGTGCAGTGAATTCAATGGTGTGAAAAGGAATGACATTCACTTTTGAAGGAAATCTTCTCGTGATTTTTGCAAGACGCATCACATCTTCCATGCTATCATTGAAGCCATCGAATAAGATATATTCAAATGTGATCGGCTTCCTGGTTTTTTGATAGTAATATTCCAGAGCATCGCCGAGTTCTTTGAGTGAGTATTTATTCGCGATGGGCATGATTGCTTCTCTTTGACCCTGCGTTGTTCCATGTAATGACAATGCCAATTTCATTTGCTTTGCCTCATCAGCCATGCGAACTATGCCGGGTACAATCCCTGCTGTTGAAAGTGTGATATGCTTTGCAGTGATGAGTCCGATTTCGGGATTAGTGAGAATGTCGACTGCTTTCATGACATTATCATAATTCAACATTGGTTCACCCATTCCCATGAAAACGATATTGGTGATATCGGTTCCACATATTTCTCTGGCTTTCATGTATTGATCTACAATTTCGGCGGGTGCAAGATTGCGCTTCAATTTGAGAGTTGCGGTGGCACAAAATGCACAACCCAAAGCACAACCAACTTGCGTTGAAATACAAAGTGTACGGCGTTTTGGCAATCCTTCTTCATTTACCATCTCACTCGGAATCATCACGGTTTCTACAGCTGTTTCATCGAGCAGTGAGAAGAGCATTTTCTGTGTTCCATCTTGCGAAACATGCACATCCTTCACGGTTAAAGAATGATGATCTTCTCCGAATTTTTGTTTGAGTGTATTTCTGACATCTTTCGGTAATGTTGAGATGGCATCAAAAGAAAATGATGATTCATGATTCCTGGCATAGAGCGCATGAAAAACCTGTTTCCCTCGATATGGGGGAAATCCCATGTTTTTCATGATGCCGGTCAAATCCTCGGAAGTAAAATTTCCGATGCATGACATGGCTGGATGTGAATCATTGAGTTGTTTCATGTTGCAGATGGTATAGAAACAAAACCGGCGAGAGGGGAAACCTCACGCCGGTAGAATGCAATTCAAGAAAGTATTAGTTTCTTGGTGTTTCAACGAAAATTTGAACGGTTCTTGAGAGAACTCGACCGGTTGCATTTTCATTTGTGAAAATTTCAACATCTTCTCCGCGACCAAACACTTCATATCTATTATCAGGTGAAAGAGATTCAAGAATTGTTCGTACCGCATTTGCTCTGTTTAATGCAAGACTGCGATTATAGTCGGGAGCACCGATTCGATCTGTATATCCATAAATCTTGACGGTGGAATTACCTTTGATGACCGGACCAACCTTCTTCTTGAGAATTTCAGCATTTTCACCGGAGATTTCAGATTTGTCGAAATCAAATAAGATCAAAGAAAACTTTGTTACTGTCATGTCTTTGCTTTGTTCAATGGTAGGCATGACGCTTGACATATAATCGATTGGAATTGAACCTGATACATTCGAGACATTACCGTCTGATTTTGTCATTGACAATGTATAATCAATCGGTACTTGAGCGCTGGAAAGATCATTGGGACGAATCACCCAACGCTGTGGGGTTGGTGTTCCAACTCCAACTAATTCTCTCAAAGAACGATCTGCTTGTGTGATATTCAATGTCCAGGAATTCACTGATGAACTATCTAGATTCTTTGGTCTGAATTCAAGTAATTCAGGTTTTGTCCAACGAGTTTCATCACCACGAATGGCAATTGGTTCAAGGATGTCTGCATGAGAAGATCTGAATGTCACTCTTCTGTTTTCGCTCATTCCGTCTTTTTGATTGACCGCAGTCGGTATATCAGGTAAAGCTCTTGAACTTGTTGCAATGCGACTTTCATTTATGCTGTAAGTTTTTGTCAGATAGTCTTTCACATGTTGCGCGCGACGCATTGCCAATCCTTTGTTCTTGGACTCAGACTTTCCATCTATGGAACCAATGAGACTTAGTGAAGCATCGGGATTGTTCAACATGCGAAGGCCTACGATATCCATTGTACGCTTATTGATTTCAATCGCATCTTGAGGTAATGTTTCAAGTGTGAATTCACCACGAGCATCACCACGACTTGAGAATTGTAAAGCAGGATCGGGTTTGTCGCTGTTTTGACCGAAGAAAATAAATGGTATAAATGGATACATTTCAGAATATTGAATATCCTCGACTTTTAAACCATTTTCCAATACGCGATAATCTCCACCATCATTGTAATAGCCAACTTCCATGATTGTATTTTCTTTTGGAGGTGGAGGTGGTGTCTTAGTGGTTTTTGACGGACCAAGTGTGATTGAAACTCCTATGCGAAGTTGATCAATTGTCCAAGGAGAGAAGTTCACATCCGTGCTGAAATTACCAATGGCTTTGCGATATGTGATTTCAGGAGTTATGGTATAATTCCATGCCTTCATTGGAATTCCGGCACCGATGATGATCGCTAAACGATCTGTTGTTCCGGGGATCGAAGAATATACTGTTGAAGAATCCGCTCCGCCAAAATTCTCAGAATATTCACTTGTCAAACGACTTCCATATTCAAGTCCTGCGATGAGATATCCAGGGCTGTCTGAAAAAATCCCATTGATTTTCAAGGCAGGAGAAAACTCCAACATGGTGATTGAACTTGTCAAAGTATTTTGAGTATTATTACCCAAATCTTGAACCAAGTCTGCTCCCATTCCATGAATACCGAGTCTACCGGTTAAACGAAACATATCACTGAGATCATAATCCGCAAAGCCACCCACATGAAATGCCATCGAGGAGGATGAAGCGGTGTACCGTCCGACTTGAGTTGCAGTGAAATCAGGTGAGTGGAAATTATAGTTCAATCCACCATAGATACCGAACTCAAAGGACTTGTTCAGTGATTTGGAATTCTGTGCGGAAATGTTTGCCGCAGCAAACAAAACAAGGAGAGTCAAATAAAGTGATCTCATGAATTTTCTTTTTCCTAAAATGCGAGAAATGAGGGTTTTAAACGATTGCCCCGCTATTTTTCTTGTACAAAAATGGTGAATTGTCATGAATTCTCTAACGATTGTCTTTACTCAAATCGTTTAATCCATTGTATTTGCACAAAAGCCCTTCTGATTTTCTCAAAAGGGCCTCTGTGATTTGGGAGGGGAAAAGGAGCATAACTCCTTTCTTTCTGTAATCGGATCAATGTGCTCCGACCGCTTTGATGTCTTTGCCAAGACGCTGTAAATAGGCAATCAAAGCAATGATTTCTTTATTTGCATCAACAGGCATGGTCTTGTTTTCAGGAAGATCCTTGGCTATTTCTTCGGCTTGAGCTCTCGCTTCTTTTTCAGCTTTTTGCTCCATTCCATCGGGATATGGGACGCCAAGTTTTCTCATGGTGATGATTTTTCCTTCCAATTCATGATACTTTGTATTGTCCGTAAACAACCATGGATAAGCCGGCATGATCGTACCGGGAGAGATTGTTTGTGGTTCCATCATATGCATATAATGCCATGCATGAGGGTATTTGCCGCCAACTCTGTGTAGGTCGGGACCTGTTCTCTTTGAACCCCATAGGAAGGGATGGTCATATACAAATTCACCTGCTTTTGAATATTCTCCATATCTCTCAGTCTCTGAGCGGAATGGTCTAATCATTTGGGAATGACATCCTACGCATCCTTCTCGGATATAGATGTCACGACCCTGTAGCTCAAGCGGTGTATATGGTTTTACGGATGCAATTGTCGGAATATTGGATTGAATGATTGCCGTAGGAACATATTCGATAATTCCGCCGATCAAAACCACAATGAGTGATAAGACCGCAAAACGCAATGGTTTGGCTTCCAATACTCTATGCCAATGCTTATGTGTCGTGGAAACAGACTCAGCCAAAGGTGCGGCCTTCACATGCTCATCAGCAAGCAATGATCCGGATTTTGCGGTTTTATAGAGATTATACACTGCAACACATGCACCAATGATATACAGTGTGCCACCGACGGCTCTGATCATGTACATCGGAATCAATTGTGTGACTGTCTCAAGGAAATTCGCATATCGCAATGTGCCATCAGGAAGGAATTCTTTCCACATGAGCGATTGCATGATTCCGCCGATATACATCGGAATTGCATAAAATAAAATGCCGAGTGTCGCCGCCCAGAAATGAATATTGGCCAATTTCAAAGAATGAAGCTTTGTGCGATAAATTCTTGGAATGATATAGTACAACATACCATATGCCAAGCCGCCATTCCAAGCAAGCGCTCCAAGATGAACATGACCGATGATATAATCTGTATAATGAGCAATTGCATTCACATTTTTCAATGACATCATGGGTCCTTCAAATGTGCTCATGCCATATGCCGTCACGCCAACCACCATGAATTTCAATACGGGGTCTTCCCGCACTTTGTCCCAAGCTCCTCGTAGAGTCAATAATCCATTCACCATTCCTCCCCAAGAAGGTGCAATGAGCATTATTGAAAACACGGTTCCTAGAGATTGCGCCCAATCCGGAAGTGCTGTGTATAAGAGGTGATGCGGACCGGCCCAGATATAAAGAAAAATCAATGCCCAGAAATGCACGATGGATAATCGATAGGAAAAGACAGGTCTATTCGCAGCTTTGGGAATGAAATAATACATGATTCCCAAAAAGGGTGTCGTCAAGAAAAATGCTACTGCATTATGTCCATACCACCACTGCACCAATGCATCTTGTACGCCGGCATAGAATGAATAACTTTTCAATAGCGATACCGGAAATTCAAATGAGTTAACGATATGGAGCAGTGCAACAGTGAGGAATGTGGCGATATAAAACCAAATCGCAACGAACATGTGTTTTTCTCTTCTTTTGAAGATGGTCCCCATCATATTCCATCCAAAAATCACCCAAACTGCGGCAATGGCTATATCAATCGGCCATTCTAATTCCGCATATTCTTTGCTCGTTGTGAATCCGAGTGGAAGTGTCAAAGCGGCACTGACAATGATCAATTGCCATCCCCAGAAATGTAATGTGCTCAATTTGTCAGAGAACATTCTTGCTTTTGTCAATCTCTGCAATGAATAATACACCCCCATGAAGATTGCATTACCCGCAAAAGCAAAAATCACCGCATTTGTATGTAATGGTCTCAAACGGCCATATGATAATTCAGGAATGAATCCGAGAAAATCCGGCCACACCAATTTCAATGCAACGATGAGCCCAACAAGAAATCCGACTAATGACCAAATTGCGGTGGCCCATGCGAAATTCTTGACAATGGCATTGTCATAAGCAAATGATTCGAGGGTGCTTTGCCCCGATGATTCTTGAGAATTACCTTCCGGGAACGATGAGTGTTCACTGTCGTTGCTCATTCCCATCTCCTTGACATTATTGATAGACTAGTTGAACTGTTTGAATACAGTCACTTTTCGAACATGTCAAAATTGGGGTCTTGCGATTCGGGAAACAATGATATTTGTCATATTAAGTGGATTGATTCCACTTAGGTGAGAGTGTGAGAATATGGGAGTGTATGGGACATTTCGAATGATGAGCTCCGGGCAAATAACTTGTGCTCATCAAGAATTCATTCACAATTTCCCCGCCTGTGAATTTGAAGGTATGTTTGAAGAGCTTTGTCCATTCTTCTCGATCATTGGAAATATGCGCATCCAACCAATGCATGAATGAGCCATATTCTTTTTGCAAGTGTAGTATTTGACCTGCATTGTGAATCACGGCTTTGATTTTTGCTCTATTGCGAATGATGGATGCATCTCCAAGTAAACGCTCGATATCAAGTTCCCCATACTTTGCAACAGTTGCAATGTCGAATCCTTCGAATGCTTCTCTAAAATGATATCGTTTTTTGAGAATGGTCAGCCAAGAAAGTCCTGCTTGATTGATTTCCAGACATAATCGTTCAAACAGTGCATTGTCCGAATCCAATGGATAACCATATTCAGCATCATGATATGCAATATGCAATGGTGAACACTGTTCTTGAAGTATGTAATCGCAATAAGTTGGAGTGCTTGCATTCATAGATATTGTCCCTTTACATGAATGCCGAGAAGTGAGTGGGCCCAGAGGGATTTGAACCCCCAACCAACGGATTATGAGTCCGCTGCTCTAACCGTTGAGCTATAGGCCCGGTCATAAAATCAATTGAATAATCCAATCATGAAGCCAAGTTGAAATGCCAAACCTGATGCATCAATTCCTGAAGAAACATTGTTGACAATAGTCTTGCCATTTTCCTTCCAATCTCCCATGAAACTCAATGCATATCCTGCATGAGCACGAACAGTGATGATTCTTGGTTTGTCGCTTCCAAGCAATGCCGGAGCAAATTCAACGCTCAGTCCGGGATTGACCATGAAATAATTATTTCTCAAGGAATGATTGAATACATTCACATCATTCGGACTGCCGCCAATTGTACTATTGGATGTCTCAACGCCTTTCGCATATTGCGTCGTGGTAATTTCCATCGTACCCCAACCTCCGGAAATACCCGGAATGAGATATAATGATTTTGCCAAAGAAAATGCATAGTCAAATCCAAATCCTGTATATGCATTGGACAAAGATGCAGAACGCAAATACTGTTGTTGATTAACAGTGAATTCTTTTTCGGCAGTACTGATGTTGCCACCAAGATTTGCAATGGAAATACGAACATTCGGAAGTATGCCGATCGTTGCAACACCAATTGCACCGGTCATTGTGAGAGGTGTGGTCAATTCACTGAGTCCTGCAGTGGAAAGTTGTGCATTCACATCTTTCAACTCGGGTGTAAAGAGGGAAACCACAAAACCACCACCAACCCCGAAATAGGGTACTTTCTCTTCTTGAATGACAGTTTCTTCGAATGTCAATTCATCCAATCTATCATCCTGTGCCTTGAGTGAAGCGATGCTGGAAAACAGCATGGCAAGCACGATCATGGAGTTCTTGAATATATTCATAGTCATTGGAAAGTATGATAAAATCGCATTCCGTTCAATACAGCATGCAAAAATAGGGAATTCTTTGAAAGAATTCCGAATAAGCTTGTCATTGTCCTGAAAATTGTGCGGGTCTCTTTTCTAAAAATGCAGAAGTACCCTCTTTGAAATCATTTGTTCCGCAAATTTCTCCAAAAATAATCGCCTCGCATTCCATTCCTTCTTGCGTACCCAAGTCTTCTGCGGCTCTTATTGCTTTCAAACTTGCTGAAATCGCCAATGGTGCTTTTGATGCAATCAATTCGGCAATCTTCATGCATTCATCAATGAGTGTTTCTGATGAAAAAACCTTATTGACAAGACCGATTCTCAAAGCTTCCTCTGAATCAATGATGGCTCCACTTAGGATTAATTCCATGGATTGTGCTCTTCCAACCAATTTTGTGAGTCTTTGCGTGCCACCATAACCAGGAATGATGCCGAGATTTACTTCTGGTTGACCAAATTTTGCTTGAGGAGCGGCGAATCTCATATGGCATGCCAAAGCTAATTCGCAACCGCCACCCAATGCAAAACCATTGACTGCAGCAATGACCGGCTTATTCAAATATTCCAATTCAGTGAATATTGATTGGCCAAAACGGGCAAAATTAGCACCTGTTTCAGCATTCTGCTCATGTAATTGCGCGATGTCTGCACCGGCTGCAAAAGCTTTTGGTCCTGCACCGGTGATAATAATTGCACGACAAAGTTCTGAATTTGCACAAAATTGGAGCGCTTTTTGCAGCTCAGTCAATAAGGTTGCGTTTAAGGCGTTTAACTTGTCCGGTCTATTCAAAGTGATAAGGCAAATATGGCCTTTTTCTTCAAGAATGATGGTTTCATAGTTCATGATAATGATCCGGGACTGATAGAATCGTACTTTTAAAGGCGCAATTTACCATTTTCCGCCTAGCATTGATATTCGATAATTGAGAGAAAATATGCGTAAACACTTCAAATATGTATGGCTAATTTGGATATTGGCAATCACCATGCTGATTCCCGTGACAGATACTTCTGCGGCGTCTAGAAAAAAAGGAAAATCTTCTTCCTCTCGTTCCGTGAAGAAAAAGTCAGGGAAAAGTTCTAAAAAGTCATCTTCGAAAAAATCCAAAAAAGGAAGAAAATCCAAGAAAGGCAAAGGCAGAAAATCATCTGGTTCAAGTCATAATCAACTTGTTTCGATCAATGGAAGACAGAATTTCATTGAGGATACGATGATTGCTCCTGGACTTCGATATATGCATTTTCTATATGGTCCTTTGAATCATCCTGTATATGCCGTTGAAATGGATGCAAATGATCCAACGCTGAAAGTTGGTGTCATAAAAGGTAATAATAAGAATGATGGTCTCGAAAGAATCGGTGATATGTTCAATAGAATTGATACAACCGTTAGAGATAGTTTGCTTTCAGCGGTAAATGCAAATTTCTGGCGTGCCTATCGAAATACTGCAATTGGTCCTTTGGTATTGAATGGTGAAGTGATTCAAATGGGCAATGAGAAGAATTGGACAAGTGCTTTCTTTGATGCCAAGAATAAAATGTATATCGGCAAATATGATTTGCAAGGCGTAATTAGAACAGAAAAAGGTGAAACATATCACATCGCTTTCACCAATGAAAGACCTAGCATGGATGGTATTGCCTTGTATAATCTCTATGGTGGAAATTCGATACCTCATGTTCCGAATATGCAAGTTGACAAAGCGGCAGAGGATTTCTTGGAGAATAGGCCTCAGTCTGCAGAAGACTCAACGGAAGAAGAACTTGACATGGAACAGTTGAAAGCTGAATTGGCTGAAATGAAAAGACAATCCAATATTGAATATCCATTGATCAAAGTGCAAGTTCGCTTTCTGCGCTCACCTTCGGTGAATAAGGAAGTTCCTTGTTTGGTCAATGCTGTGGATACAGGAACTGTGGCAATGCCGCTTCGAGGTGCCATCATTTCTCTGGGTAGAGATTTTCCGGCCGGAAAATTACCGGTGGCCGGCGATACACTCTTCGTCAAGTATTATACGAGTGAGAGTGACACGATGCCTTTTGTTCAAGCGGTTTGTGGCACTCCGAGATTGATGGAAGCCGGTGAATTGCGTACGCAAGGAGTGAGTGAAGGTGCGAGAAATAGTAGATTCATCGGACATAATCTTCCGAGAACCGCAGTAGGAACAAATACCCGAAAGACAAAGAATTGGCTTGTTCTTGTTGACCCATCAGGCAAGGGAAGAGGTGCGACATTGGATCAAATGGGTGCAATCATGAAGAAACTCGGAGCTCATGATGCTCTTAATCTCGATGGCGGTGGTTCTTCCATGATGATGGTTTGCGGTGAGAATGTATGTACCAATTCCAGAGTACCGACAGGAAGAAGGATATCATGCGCTTTGGCGGTGTTCCGAAAACAGAAAGTTTTGCGAGAACGATTGCAAGAACAAAATCCGATAGAATAAAAAAAAGCGGGATGATCAAATGAGATCATCCCGCTTTTTATGTTTTTTATATTCTATCAATAGGAATAGCGTTTTGCATCGCCGGTTGCAAGTGGTGCAAGATCGCGATGTTCGAGTCTGCGAACACCAATCAAGCGGGTATCATAATAAGTACTCTCAAGTGAAGAAACCGTTACGCCATAGCGTGAACTCGCATGAGCGAAGAGATTGTCTCCAAGATAAATACCGACATGTGATACATACACTTCTTTGCGTGTGTGGAAGAAAACCAAATCGCCAAATTTCATTTCTGATCTATTGCGAATAGGTCTTCCTACATTCCATTGTGTTGCAGCTGTTCTTGGGAGTGTGATGTCTCCCGCACCTGCAAACACAGCCCTTGTGAATGCTGAGCAATCAATTCCTGATTTAGAAGTACCACCATAAATATATGTGGTGCCTACCCAGTTCATGATTTCATCCATAATGGCTTTTCTGGCGATTCCACCATCAGTGGTTTCATTCGATGAAGGATCATTTGGATCGCTATCGATATATGAAAGCCATAATGAGCGGAATGCATCCATGTCAACTACCACATCATCTTCTTCTTCAAGTTCGGATAAATCCTCGCCTTGAGAAAGCATGTCGCCGGAGACGGCATCTGATGCGGTTAATTCGCCTTGATCAATGTGAGTTGAATTGGACTGTTGTTCTGAGAGAGCCTCGGCAATAGAGCCAGTATTCGTGGCGATGTCCGTTGTCGGGGTTAGGTCAGATTCCGATTGTAAACCGGCCAGTCTTGACAAATCATCATTATTGTTGAGATAGTCGAAAGCAAGTCTCTTGCCTGCAACTTTATCACATTTTGTTTTTGAAACATGTACGATTTGATAACGCTTCTTCGATTTCTTTTTCTTAGAAGCTACTCGTTTCGTTACCTTTCGCTTGTCCGATTTTTTTCGGGCAGCATATGAGCTATTGGTTGGCAAAGCTAAAGCAATCACGAAGAGAACCAAGCTGAGCCAGAAAGGTACGAGGGGTATGGACTTACGCATAATCACCTCTGTAATTGATAAAAATACCTTGTCTGGTAGTATGGTGCCGATCCTGTGAGGAGGTATCGACGTTCTTCCGGGCGGCGCGTCTGTTGAGCCGATAGCGGAAGCTGAATTAGCGTTCTCTGAAACGCACTCTTTCGAGCGAAATCGTTCCAAAGACTCCCGGGCGGAGACCGATAACGGAAGTTTGTGCTAATCGATAGTTAACTGTATAATATAAAAACACCCAAGGAGCTTGCTCAATAATGATGCGCTCCATTTCATTGTATGCATTGAATCTTTGTTCAGGTTTAATTCCCGGCCAAAGAGCCAATTCATAGAGGGAATCAACACTTCGATGTGAAAATCTTGTGTCATTCAGGCCTTTGGGTGAGGCCATTTTCGAATAAAAAAGTGCGAGTACATTCTCCGGATCGGGATAATCCGCAATCCAATTCCCACGCCAGAAACCAAGTTTCCCTGAATGCATCATTGATGAATGTTCGGGAAAATTGACCTGTCTCAAAGCGACTTTGATGCCGAACTTGAGCCATTGTTGTTGCAATGCCTCAACCACTTGCACTGTGGTCGCATTATTTCCGGATTGAAGTGTTATCTCAGGCAAACCTTGTCCGCCGGGATAACCTGCTTCCATCAATAATGCTTTTGCTTTGACAGGGTCATATGCATATCCTTTGACTTCATTCGAAAAGCCGGGCATTGTCGGGGATAAAGGGCCATGCTCTGCAGGAATCCCTTTTCCTTTCAAGACATATTTGCAAAGCGCCTTGCGATCAATCGCATAATTCAGTGCTTGTCTGATTGCTTTTGATTTCCACAATGGCAAGCGAGATGTTTCGGCATTTGCCGATTCGTCAAGCATAATTCCACAAAAAACTATGTCCTGTGCCTCTTCTCTATGAAGCGTGTGACTTGCATATGATTCAGTGAGCTTGTCATTCTCAAGAACCTTCGGCAGAAAAATTGGATCTATGGAGAGAATCATATCGAGATTCCCATTATCATATTCCAAAAATTCTGTTTTTGTGTCCTTGATGAATTGTACAATGACAGTATCCAAATAGGGTAATCTCTGTCCGGATTCGTCAAACTCATAATACAATGGATTGCGTTTGAGCTCAATGAATCTGTCCTGCTCCCATCTATGAAATGCAAATGGGCCGGTTCCTATTGGGTGATTTCCAAATGATGTGCCATACAATTGAATCGCTTCTTTCGGAACGATTCTGCAATATGGCATTGTCAATAAGGAAAGCAATGGTGCAAAAGGCTTGTTTAAAACCAGTGACACCGTGCTATCATCAATAACTCTTATCCCTTCAATATGCCGATTGCCCTCTCCAAGCTTGGTGGACTCATGAAATTCTTCAGCACCGGAAAATCGGTCTCGAAAAATCCAAAAACCCGTGGTCTTTGTTCGGGCATCGCAAATCCGCTCAAAACTGAATTTCACATCTTCTGCCTTGAATTTCCTCGTGAATGAGGGAGCTTTAAAGCATGAGTCTTTGTGAAATGAAATATCCGTACGAAGCGAGAATGTCCAAATCAAACCTGTTTCATCAACAGTCCAAGACTTTGCAAGTCCAGGAATAATCGCTCCATTGGAATCCAATTTCACCAAAGTCTCAAAGATATGACCTCCAATATGAATCGGTCCGGATATTCCGGCCATTGCGGGGTCAAGAGTTGTTAAACCCTGTGGTTCATTATAGGTGAATGTCGCATCTTTTTTAGTGACTGCATCTCCGCAAGAAGCGAATGATACAGTGCCTAGTATGATGCAAATCTGTATTCCTATTTTCAAAGAACTATCTGCTTCATGGAAGAAGCAGTCTTTCAGTTTACGAAGAAAGTATGTAAACCAAGAGTCTGCAATTAAAGATTTTTTTATCACATAGCCAAGTAAATCAAGAACTTGCATCATTTTGAAGGGTAAATTGAGTGTAAATGAACAAAGTGGTATCAATCGTTACAACTCGTTCGCTTTCAATTATTTATGAAAAAATACCGCAAAATCGTTTATGGCGATTTTTGCGATTAAACTTTTTTCGAAGTGTGGAAAAAAACTGACATATCGGGTATCGGAAAGGCATATTTTTGCCAAATGAAGATGTCATCATTACAAAAATCACTCTTTGCGAGTTTCTTGTTTTTCGTCACACTCTGGTTTGGCGGTGGTCTGATTCGCACAGCCATTGGCTTTGATGTATTCCTACCCGGAACTTTGGACATCAAGCCATTCTTAAATCAAGAACAAATTAACTATTCTCTTCGATTGATGGGAATCACAGCGTATTATACCATCGCGGGATATGTTCTTGGTTTTTTGAGTGCCTTGATTCTCATGTTTACGCTTAAAGGGAATATTAAGAAGAGAGGCTGGCTATTTATGGGCGCAAGTTTGTTTTTCTTATTTGCACCGTATGAATTCTATCTTGTTTGGCTTGATCTGCAATTGATTAATCGTGTCAATGCGATTGATTTTGTAAATTTGTTGAAGGACGATGGTTTACTGATACTGTTCAAACAGCGCTTCCATCCATGGATGACGGCAATTAGTTTCCTCTCCTTACTCTCCTATATCACCGCTCTTCTCTTTTTGGCGTGGCAGCCGCTGAAAGCTCATGAGAAAGTGGAACATGTACAATGATTTTTCATTGAAAAACCGTGAAACTACAAAGCATATTAGATGACATGCTCACATTGGCGCATGATCTGAATTACTCTGTTCGCAGAGAAAAGGGAAATTTCCGTGGTGGGGATTGTCGTGTCAATGATGAT
>DBCJ01000076.1:0-4037 GCA_002293005.1 Ignavibacteria bacterium UBA961
ATTTACCAAAGGAAGTGTATTTCCAGCCAAAAGCGCACATGTCAAATCAGTTGCTGATATTGAGTGATAATTACCACGGATTTCAACATCCTTATTAACATCGATATTGCTGAAGCTCCATACACCATTTGCATTAACACCGTCAGATGCAGTACCATAACCTGTAATATTAACAATACCTGTAGTAGGATTTGCAATTGCAATACCATCTTGTGGATTTGGATGATTTGCACCTGCAAATGCAGTACACTGTTCCAAATTCACTGTATTTGTGAAGTTATTCATTCCAGTTACAGCAGCACCTCTGCGAAGTGTTACTGTTCCGGTTGTAGAAATAGCATTTGTGAAAGCAACTGATTTGGAAATAGCGAAGCTTTGTGTATATGCTGCACTATTGAGATTAACAGTTCCGCCGCTACCATTTATGCTATTTGTACCAACGCCTTCAATATCTTGAGTATATACTGAACAATCTGCAATACCAAGTGCAGTTTGAATACAGTCAGCATCTGAGTTTACAATTACTGTAGGAACAGACAGATTTCTTAAAACTGAAGGATCTGTACAGTTACCTGAACCATTCAGAGTAATTGCACCTACTGATGTACCACGATTATTTAAACCATTAAGGAATACACGCTTTCCAATACTTGGTGTTTCAGTGGAGTGATTATTAGTCGTCAATTCCAATCTTCTGGAGCCTGTTGTTCCAATAAGTTGAACTGCCATTTCAATAGCGTCACCAGATCCACCACCGAAGTTATTCAATGTGCTGCTGGAGAATGTCAAATCTACTTGATTGTCTGAGCTACCAAAGATTGTACCTTTTGTAGATGTCAATGAACCCGCAATGTTTGCGATGTCAGCACCAGAATTCAATAAGAATTTTCCATTATATGTAGCATCACCCGGGTTGATAAAACCAAAACCAAGATGAGCTGTTAATCTATCTGCACCGCGGAAGTCAAATGTCTTCGCAATAGTTACAGGCGATACATCTGTAAATGGAATATTAGCGCCTGTTGAACCATTTGCAGTTACCAATACATTGTTTGGTCCTGAAGAAATAAGATCAATCGCTGTTTGCAAACATGCAGGAGGATATACTGTTACTCTTGAAGCAATGTGTGTTCCACCGGATGTTATATTTGAAGTAAATGCACAAATCAGATTGGAACCACCACCATAACCAGGGCCTGTTCCAGGATTGAGCAAGTAATGAATGTCTGCTGTCTTTCCAGCAACAACATCCATGATGATTGTTTCAGTATTATTGACAATCGCATCGCAACCAATGATATTTTCAGTAATGATGATTGAGGTTGGATCCGGACCTTCAGCAGCTGCAATGGCACCATTCAATTGTGCACAGTTTGCCACATAAATATTATTGTCAAAGCGGAATCTCGCAAGCCAATTATTATCTGAGAAATCGATAACATTCGGATCTGCTACCAATGTTGAACAGTTTTCAGGGCGGCGTGTGTATTTCACATTATAAGGACCCGCTACAAACGGAGCATATCGTTTTGACAATACCGTTGTACCAGACTGCGATGTAGAATATGTTTGTGGACTTGCAGTACCATCAAATTGATCAGAAATCGACATGAAGGATAATACAGGTGTTACAGGTGCATAATCACCGAAAGTGTTACCTGTAAACAATACTGCAGGTGCTGATGCTGGATTGGTTGATGCTGCCTGAAGATCGTTTGCAAGAATACGAAGCTTAGAAAGCGTATCTCTTACAGGTTGACGATTTGTAGCATCAAGATTGTTCACCGCAACAGACAAACCATAGAACCAAATTGTTGGTTCATCTAATGTATTGCGAAGTGTAACTGAAGTATAATTAGTACAACTTGAACCTGAACCCATAATTTTTACGGGTTTGGTAATGATGATACTCTCATTTTCCACAACATTTGTTGTTACATCAATTCTTGGAGGAACAGTACCTACGGACAATAATGCTGCTGCATAGACCGCTTTGTTGATTTGCTCAAAGTTTGTGTAACCATATGCTGCATCAATTACAGGGGAACCTGAAGTATTACTACCTCTGTGTGAGGAATTAACATTCAAGTTTGTTGCAACAGGTGCACTGAGAGGATTAACATAAGTGATGATATCACCAGATGTCTCTCTCCAAAATGCAACAGGTGTTGTATTGTAAGAAGCTGCTGAATATGCCGCTGAACTATAGCTGTAGAACAAATCTGCCTCTGAATTTCCAAAAGCATTTTGATTCAAGTTCAAGGTTTGTGAGAATGGACTCGCATGACTAAAGCGAGCTACACCATATGTGGTATGTGAAGCAAAAGTATTTAAATAATTTGCAACTTTACCGCTCGGTGTACCAAGACCGGCACTTGGACCGCCATTGTATACAATATTGTTATATCTAAATGTGTAAAGACTGGCACTAAGAGATGTAGTTAAAACACGTACATAAATTGCCATTTCATTGTCACTAATGACATTTCCATTTGCCTTTACCGAATTGTCACCAATAAGAAGTGTACGAGCATCATTTGTGTAGATACCATAAGCAATTCTTAAACCACCTGCATTACCGCTTCGATTTCCATGAATATGATTTCTACGGATAGCGGCGTGACCACCATTTGCAACAACAATACCAGCTTGAATAGCATCTACACTATTATCTGTTGTTCCACCATCTTCACCGGTAACAATACAATCTTGAATTGTTGGGTAAGGTTGATCTTCACGAACTGACTGCAAACTTGAAGTACTGTATCCAATGATACCAATACCAATATTTCTGTAATTGTAGATTCTTGTGTTTTGCAAAGTTGGTTTTGAACGAGTCAAAAAGAGAACGCCAACTGTATTATTTTCTGCATTGGTATTTGAAGTAGGTCTGATATTTCTCACTTCAATATAATTTGCACCGGATCCACCAATCGTGCCGAGTGCATATTTGTGAGCCAAACCTGCAAATACTTCAGTACCATTCTGAGGCATAACCGCTGTGCTACCATCAATGTCCACTCCTGTGATATTGATGGTATAGCTGTCACTTGAAGGATTTACGAAAACAATTGGCTTGAGATCTGTTCCGGTCAATTTTCCTGCACCATTCCAAACTAGATCTGAAGGTAATGAATAGGTTGTCATCGTGCCCCATGCCGGTGCAGCGATAATCGTTCTTCCACCACCATTCTGACTACCAATGATATTCAATGATTTATCACCGATTACCACTTGTTCTTGATAGGTCCCACCTTCGATAAGAATATTATCGCCTGTACTCGAAGCCACTACAGCTGCCATGATGGTCTTCTTAGCAGTTACCCACGAATTTCCGTTATTGCCATTATTCCCCGTAGCATCACTTACATACCAATCAGCAGCAAAGGCTTGTATCGTACATAAGAATAATGCAATGAATAGGGAAGAAAACAGAGTCTTTCTGTTTCTCATTGCGTTTTCCTCAAAAAAGTTAAAAAGAATATTTTCAAAAAAGTCATTTTTCAGGTTCTATAAACGAGGTGCAATTTATAGATATCGGTAACAAAAACAAAGTTTTCCACAATAAAATTTTGAAAATTTCATACCCAATTTGCGACGTTTTTGTTGGATTTAAATGTATCGATGGTCAAAACATATAGAAAATGCCATATGTGTGTAATCAATTCTTGAATTGACTTCATAATCATGACTTTTGTCATGCCATGATTGATATATAGCAACATATATGGATATTATTGTGATTATTCTCCATATCAGACCCCTTATTCTTACCCATCATTCTGAATTAAATCAAAAGTCTCAATCCTTTCAACTCAGTTCATTACCCTCAGATGATTCATGTTCAGCATCAATGGCTGTACTTTGTTCTTCACTATTCTGTTCAATTTCCTCTTGTTCCGTTAATACCGGTAATTCATCTTCAATCACTGCTGAGCCAAGTTCGGCGGCAAGATTTTGAGGTTGTAATGCAATCAATTCATCGATTTCTTTCATCTTTGGAAGTTCATCGAGCGCGGCAAGACCAAAAATCCTCA
>DBCJ01000076.1:4225-9162 GCA_002293005.1 Ignavibacteria bacterium UBA961
ATGGACAAAGTCTCCAATGCAGCTTGCGATAAACGCTTCCTGGACTTTGCCTTGAGCAATTTCTGAACATATACTCCATATTGTGAACGCGTCACAAAATGATAGCCACCTGCTACCTTCACAATTGAGTAAGGTCTGGTACAACTTGCCAATTCATCATTGATTGTTTCAATGGCCACACGGATTGATTCACCATTTGCATGCTCCTGATATTCAGATTCAGAAAGCAATTCATTGATGGTTTTCTCACTCAATGGCTCATCGGATGCAAAAATCAATGCTTCCAGTACTTTGTGAAAGGGCTCGGTGAAAATAGGTTCTTGTTCGCTCATGATTCAATGATATCGTAAATGAATGCATTGCAAAACTACGGTTTTCCGTGAATCTGCATCTTTAAGATATCAACAAAAAAAGGTATCGGAAATGAATCCGATACCTTTAATGAGATAATTACTCGATTATTTGCCTTCTGTCTTTTCATCAACGATGGTATAATCTGCTTCTTCCACATTACCTGCATCACTAGATGCATCTTGCGGACCTTCATTTGGAGCACCCGCCGCACCGGCTTGCTCATACATCTTCGTGGAAGTTTCACTCCATAATTGATTGAGTGCATCCATCGCCGGACGGATATCGGAGGCATTATTCTTAATCGCATCTGCGAGACGCTCTTTTGCAGACTCAATCTGAGATTTTGCATCTGCCGGAATTTTGTCTCCAAGATCTGTCAATTGCTTATCGGTTGAATACACAAGATTATCTGCTTGATTACGCAATTCAATTTCTTCTTTGCGCTTTTTGTCATCCGCGGCATGCTCTTGTGCTTCGCGCTTCATCTTGTCGATTTCATCTTTCTCCAATCCGCTGGATGAAGTAATACGGATATTCTGCTCTTTATTCGTTGCTTTATCTTTTGCCGATACATGAAGAATACCATTTGCATCAATGTCAAATGTCACCTCAACTTGTGGTACACCGCGTGGTGCCGGTGGAATTCCATCGAGATGGAAACGACCAAGCGAGCGATTGTCACGCGCCATAGGACGCTCACCTTGAAGAATGTGAATTTCAACCGAAGTCTGACTATCCGTTGCAGTTGAATATGTTTCCGATTTCTTTGTCGGAATCGTTGTATTCGCCTGAATCATCGGAGTCAAAACACCACCCATGGTTTCAATGCCGAGTGTGAGCGGAGTGACATCAAGCAAGAGAACATCGGTTACATCGCCTGCAAGAACACCACCTTGAATTGCAGCACCGATTGCAACAACTTCATCCGGGTTCACACCTTTTGATGGCTCTTTACCAAAGAATGATTTTACAAGTTCTTGAATTTTCGGAATGCGAGTTGAACCACCGACCAAAATGACATCATCAATTTGTGATGGTGTGATTTTCGCATCTTTGATTGCTTGCTCGCATGGACGCAATGTTGCATCGAACAAATCAGAACAAAGTGATTCGAATTTTGCGCGTGTGATTGTGAGATTCAAGTGCTTTGCACCATCCGCAGTTGCAGTGATGAATGGCAAATTGATTTCAGTTTGCAACATTTGTGATAATTCGATCTTTGCCTTTTCAGCGGATTCACGCAGGCGTTGTAAAGCCATTGGATCTGTTCGCAATTCAATGTTTTCCTGCTTCTTGAATTCATCTGCCAAGAAATCAATGATGCGCTGATCGAAATTGTCACCACCAAGATGTGTATCACCATTGGTTGACTTTACTTGGAATACACCATCACCCAATTCGAGAATTGAAATGTCAAATGTACCACCACCAAGATCATATACGGCAACTGTGATATTCTTGTCTTTTTTGTCCAAACCAAATGCAAGAGCCGCAGCAGTCGGTTCATTAATGATACGCTTTACATTCAAACCTGCGATTTCACCCGCATCTTTGGTTGCTTGTCTTTGCGCATCATTGAAATATGCAGGAACGGTGATTACTGCATCCGTTACTTTTTGTCCCAGATAATCTTCCGCAGTTTGCTTCATCTTTTGCAAGATCATCGCGGAAACTTCCGGTGGTGAATAGAGGCGACCATCAATATCCACTTGTGCAGTATTATTGTCACCACCTTTTACGGTATATGGAACCAATTTGGTTTCTTCGCCTACTTCATCCATTCTGCGACCCATGAATCTCTTCACGGAGTACACAGTGTTTTTTGGATTGGTAACTGCCTGTCTTTTTGCTTGTTGACCAACCAGACGCTCACCACTTTTTGTAAAACCCACAACTGATGGTGTTGTGCGTGTACCTTCACTGTTTGCAATAACAACGGGCTGTCCGTTTTCCATTACTGATACACAGGAATTGGTGGTTCCTAAGTCGATGCCGATAGTTTTACCCATCTTGATTTACCTCTTAATATGGTATGATGTTAATAATGATTTCCGGTTGGATGAATCTCATCAAGCAATTGGCACTTCGATGCTCTTCGGTTTTTCAGGTTCAACTTTAGGCAATGTGATTTGCAGAATGCCATTATTGAATTCTGCCTGTATTGCATTGATATCTATTGAGTCTGAAAGCGTGAATGAACGAGCAAATGTTCCAAAGTGGCTTTCGACTCGAACAAATTGCTGTCCTTCAATTGTCTCACTTTGTCTTTTCTCTCCGCGAATGCTCAAGATGCGATCTTCATTGATGGAGATTTTTACATCATCTTTTTGCACGCCTGGAATTTCAACATGAAGTGAAATTGCCTTTTCTGTTTCTGCGATGTCAACTCTTGGTGAGAATTGTTCTACTTGTTGTTTGACATTGCGATTCATTTCGGACATAGTGTCAAACATGCGACGCGTTACGGTGTCAAATCCACGGAATGGTTCGAATGTGAGCATAGACATGATCGTATTCCTTTTCTATTACTGTGAAATTGTAAATCCTTTATCCCTTTCGAGAAATAACCTTGCGCATGGTCGAAGACACTGTATACGAATACTGTGCCAATTGATATTTTTGGCGTTTTTTGGGATTTCAGGCTGTTAATTTGTCAAATACCTTGACATTTTAACAATCTCATCTGTCAATATGGCACTATAATTGTCATTGTGTCAGCAGAGCGTCTTTGTTCTATTGCCAATCCTCTCCATGCATTTTTCTAAATTGCGGTCTCATTACTTGGATATGATCATGATTGGCATTGGATATGATGTTCACCGCTTGGCTGAAGGTGAATCTTTGATTCTCGGCGGTGTGACGATTGACTCACCATTGGGATCTGTCGCGCATAGCGATGGCGATGTTGTATTGCATGCATTATGCGATGCATTGCTTGGGGCAGCTGGTTTGGGTGATATTGGGGAACATTTTCCGGATACTGATCCGAGATGGAAAAATGCACCAAGCAGGATGTTTGTCGAGCATGCAATCCAACTACTGGCTGAACATGGATATGTTCCAGTGAATATTGATATCACTTTGATTTTGGAAGCTCCGAAAATCAAACCGTATAAAGAAGCAATGCGGATGGAGATTGCATCCATGACCGGATTGCCATTTCAGAGAGTATCCGTTAAAGCCACCACAAATGAATCAATTGGTTTTGCCGGTAGAAAAGAAGGTGTTGCAGCACTCTGCGCATGCATGATCAAAGAAGGAGATCGTTCATGAAAATCTCAGTCATTGGCATTGGACATCTTGGAATGATTCATGCGAGATTATTGAAGCAGAGAACTGATATTGAACTCATTGGTATTTCGGATGCGAGTCCTGAACGCTCTGCATATGTTTCCAAAGAATTGGATATCCCGATTCACGAATCCATTGATATGGCTATAGCAGAATCTGATGCCGTGATTATTTCAGCTTCGACAAAAGCGCATTATGAAATTGCAAAGAAAGCAATCATTGCAGGTAAGCATTGTTTTATAGAAAAACCCATCACATCAACATATCAAGAAGCGGTTGAACTCATTCAGCTTGCCGAAGAGAACAAGGTGATTGTACAAGTGGGACATGTTGAGCGATTCAATCCTGCTTTGATGTCATTGCAATCATATTCCATCGAGCCTTTATTCATCGAGGCACATCGTCTCGCGCAATTCAAACCAAGAGCAACAGATGTAAGCGTGATTCATGATTTGATGATTCATGATATTGATATTGTTCTATGGATGGTGAAATCTCCCGTCAAGCATGTGGATGCGAATTCAGTTTCGGTATTGACTGAAACTGCAGACATTGCAAATGCGCGCATTACTTTTGAAAATGGATGTGTTGCTAATATCACTGCATCACGCATTTCCGCTCAACCAATGCGTAAAATGCGTGTATTTCAGAAGAGTGGTTATATGTCAATAGACTTCGCAAAACCCTCGGTGGATGTCTATCGACTTGCCCAAGAAAATGAAATACCAAACACTGCAATTCCCGCAATGATGCTCGGTGAAATAGATGCCGGCAATCAAAGCAAAGCCATTCTATTCGAACAACCCCCGATTCCTTCAATCAATGCAATAGCGGAAGAACATTCAGCATTCATTCGCTCCATTGCTCATGGCGATCCGATTGCGGTAACCGCACATGAGGCAATGGAGGCATTACGCATTGCTGAATTGATCAATACATCAGCAACAAGAACCATCACTGGATGAACATGATGAGTTTTCAGGTTTTTTTCCATATACGGTGATGCTGAGAATGGCATCATTTCCGTTTTTGTATTCCACGATTTCATCGGCGGATAGATAGTCCGAAAGAATATCATCCGGAAGATTAATCTTCTTTTCTTTTTGAATGATGAGATCAACAAAACCTGCATCAGACAATTGTTGCATATAATCAGTTTTTTGAATCGCACCGGAAACACAACCTGCATACATTTCGGCAGCATTTTTAAGTTGATCAGGAAGATTTCCATCGAGAACAATATCCGAAACAGAGAAATGTCCACCCGACTTTAATACACGAAACATTTCCTT
>DBCJ01000076.1:9330-11422 GCA_002293005.1 Ignavibacteria bacterium UBA961
GTTGGCGTCATGTCCAAACCAATCACTTTACCCGTTTCGCCTGTGATTGCTCTTGCGATGAAACAATCATTTCCTGCTCCGGAACCTAGATCCAAAACAGTATCACCGGATTTGATTTGCGCGAATTCCGTTGGGAGTCCACAACCCAATCCCAAATCTGCATCTTGATGATAACCACTGAGCGTGGAATAATCTTCGGCGAAGACTGCATAATCAATTGTTGAACACCCACCTGCTCCGCAGCATGATGCTGCATTCTCTTCTTTGCTTTGTTCTGCGATCTGACTATATGTGTCTTTCACGAGCTTTTTAAGTTCAACTGTATCATTCATGATAATCTCTCCTGTATTAAATGAATCTGCATACAATCATACGGATTCCAATGTATAACTCACATTTATTCTTTAGAAATATCCTCATCTTTTTGCTCATCAAATAGCATGCGAATGGCGGGTGTAGTTCTATCATCGAATTGTCCTGTTTTCACCGCCCATGTGAAAGCGATGAGAAAGCCACCGGCAACCAAAACGCTGAAACCGATCAGCATGAATATCACTTCCATTATTCAGACTCCGCATTTGGAATATGTCTTGCCTTCCATGAAGTCATGCCAATTGAAAAACCTATCACGGTAAGTGAACTTACCGGCATGAGTATCGCCGTGAACAGTGGCGTTAGTAATCCCATTAATGCCAATGTCAATCCAATTGCATTATACATCACCGATATGATGAATGCACCGATGATGATGTTTGAACCGGATTGAGCATACTTCTTGAGGATGTCAAAATGTGGCAATACTTTTGAACTCATCACTATATCACAACCGGGCGTGAATGATGAGATATGTTCTGTAACAGCAATTCCGACATTGCTTTTTTTCAATGCACCTGCGTCGTTGATTCCATCGCCTACCATTACAATCACTTCATCATCGGTTTGTGCATGTAGTGCATCAATGAATTGTGCTTTTTGTTCAGGGCTTTGATGAAATCGCAATGAATGTTCTCCTTCGAAACCTGATTCATAATGATATGCATGTCTATCATCATCGCCGGACAATAAATAGGTTCTGATTTTGACATCATCCTTTAATCGTTTGAGCATTGGAAGGATACCTTTGCGAGGTCCTTCATGAATCATGAATCTACCATATTGAATTCCATCGATACTCAGGAACACGCCACTCTCTTTTGTTTGCTTGATGAATTCCGATGAGCCAATTTGTATTTCATGTCCACGAAAATGTGATATCCAACCACTGCCCGGTATTTCTTTGAACATATCACAACGAATTCCATCAAGATTACCTATATCATTTCTCTTCGACAGCCAAGCAGCTATCATTCTACTTTTTGGATGAGTTGATGCAAGGCATCCGGAAATAATCATTTCAATATCATCTCTAAGCAATATATTTCCTTCATATTCAACTTGACCTTCCAGACTTGAAGTCAATGTCCCGGTTTTATCAAACACGATTGAACTCCCCGATCCAAACTCCATGACCGTTTCAGGATTCTTGAAGTATACGCCTTTCTTAGCGGAAAGACGCATAATATTACCAAGCGTGAACGGTCCGGCCAATGTCAAAGCACATGGACAAGCAATGATGAGCACAGCTGTGAATACATTTATTGCGGAAGATATGTCCGGTAAATATGTCATACCACCAAGAATGGCAAGTCCAATAGTAAATACGGTGAAATATTTAGCGAAGACTGCTGAAACAAGCAAGAGTCTGGATTCGGATTTTGACTCTGGTTCTGAATTCCACATGCGAAGCAATGCACTTCTTGAAACTTCACTTTTTACTTCCACTTTAAGTGTTGGTCCAAGCACTCGTGCTCCGGCATAGATCATCCCGCCTTTTATCAATTCAACGGGAGTTGATTCACCCGTGATGAAACTATAGTCTATGTGACCGATTACGGAAAGCAATTTGGAATCAGCAGGAATGATTTCTTGATTATGGATACTTAGTGCATCACCAATGTTGATTGATGAAACGGGTTTGCTTATTTCTTTTTCGCCTTCTAGAACAGTGCATTGCAGTGGAATGAAGGAAGAATGATCTCTGTCAAACTCCAAT
>DBCJ01000083.1:0-845 GCA_002293005.1 Ignavibacteria bacterium UBA961
TCTTCCAATCTGTCAAAATCAATTGTGATTGGTTCAGAAACTTCAACACTTACATTACCTTTTTTTCTCTCCTTTTCAAGTGAGTCTTTCTTTCTTTGTTCATCATAAGACAATTCCTCATCCTTCTCTCTCATCTTCAATAATTCAAATTCATCTTTGCTGAGTTTGAAGCGTTCAAATGCATCTTGTGTGAGGAATGTTCCATAGACATCACCTTCGGCACCCCATGAGCCATGACTTCTGAATCCGGATTTATCACTGGAATAAATAAAGAGCTTTCCATTCTTGGACCACTTGGGCTGATTGTCACTATAACCACTTTGTGTCACATTTTGTATCGGACCTTTACCTTGCGCATCGATTATACCTACTTCATCCACCCAGCGATCTTTGTCAATGATTGAAACAAGAAACCATTTGCCATCGGGCGACCATTCATACCATTGATCCCCATCGCTATAGGAATAGTTATATGTGCTGTCTACAATCAGTCGGACAGCATTCCCGGCAAGATTCTTCACTTTTAAGACAACACGGTTTTCCAGGAAGGCGACTTCTTTGCCATCAGGTGAATAACGCGGTTGAAATTCATCCTTTGCCGTTTCTAGAATTGCTTTTTCTTCTAATACCGTGGAACGATAAAAGAATGGTTCACTCTTGCGTGTCAGACTTGTCTGATAAACATTCCATGAGCCATTTCTCTCACCGGCATAGAGCAAAGATTTACCATCCGGAGAAAAACTCACGGAGCGTTCTTGTCCCGGCGTATTCGTGATCCGCTTAGTAACATCATGATCAACCGCAGTTACAAATATCTCGCCTCGAATCACAAATGCGACTTCCTT
>DBCJ01000083.1:1049-4581 GCA_002293005.1 Ignavibacteria bacterium UBA961
GGATGCTTCGTGAATGTGGTCAATTGTTTCACATTGGAAGGATTATCAATCGTGAAAGACCATACATTGAATGAGCCGGATCGTTCTGATAAGAAATAGCATGTTTTTCCATCAGCAGAGATAATAGGTTCACGATCTTCCGCAGGATGTTCTATCAATGACTTATGTGTTTTGTCTTTGAGATTCACCATCCAAATATCGCGCGCGATGGATGATGTGTGATGTTTTCTCCAATAATTTTCTCCGCCTCTTTTATCTTGATAGACAAGGAAATTACCCTTGGGATCCACTGCGATTTCTTCCGCCGGTGTTGTGAATACTTGCGACCTTTTTCCATCCTTTACGGATATCGCATAAAGCTCGCCCATGCCACCGGATGGAAATTGACTATTCTTTGGAGAATCTTGAATATGTGTCGAAACATAGATGGAAGATCCATCATGAGAAAATGCAGAAGGCACTTCATTTGATGAATGGAAAGTGAGTCTTCGTGGAGTGCCACCCTTGCTCGACATGATGAAGATATCCATATTGCCATGTCTGTCAGATGCGAAAGCAATATTCTTTCCATCGGGTGACCAAACAGGTGATACATCATAGGCATCATTATTTGTTATACGGTCTGCCTTTCCGCCTTTTGCGGATACAACCCACAAATCTCCCTGAAATGCAAATGCAATCATGGAGCCATCAGGAGAAATTGCGGAATATCGCATCCATAAAGCTTGTTGAGCGGTAGATATGGATAATGAAGCAATAAGAATTGTCAATACGGATATGAAGCGAATCATGATTTACTCGGGGTTTTTTGCGTGTAATTTACGAAGAAGAATTGGTGTCAGGATTTCAATGTTTTCAACATCTTTTTTACTTCTGATTTCTTGATTGTCTGTACCACTTCAGCAAGATGCATATAGTCTTTGAATCTATTGAATACCTGCACGGAAATGCGAATCCATATTTTTCCTTGAAAGGGTATCACGGGGATTTCTATCTTATGTTCATTCCATAGAATATCGTGCAAAGCTTGTGCATAGA
This sequence comes from Ignavibacteria bacterium UBA961, assembly GCA_002293005.1. GTDB lineage: Bacteria > Bacteroidota > Ignavibacteria > Kapaibacteriales > UBA961 > UBA961. The sequence continues at coordinate 2,088 of DBCJ01000083.1, forward strand.
GCAAGGCATCTTCACCATCATATTGCAGATGTTTGGGTGCTTCGATTGAAGCAAGTGAACCAATCATGGAATCAGGTGATGGAATTGGTGTTTTCCATGATTCTGCTATCATATTGCGCATCGCAATTGCTTTCGCATGAAAAGCCTGCATGAGAAATTCCGAGCCCATGGCATTATGCAACGCCATTCCGAATGGAGCACAAATATAAGCGCTGTGATCCTTGGTACCTGTCCAATCAAATTCCTGCTTATAGCCCTGCAAATACCCATGTGAAATCACTGTTGGATGCATCATGTGCTGATGCTTCGGATGTGTCCAAAGTATTGCACATCCTTTTGGTGCATAGAGCCATTTATGACAATTTCCAGTATACCAATCAGCATCGAGTTCATTCAAATTCAAAGGTATCATGCCGGGTGCATGAGCACCATCCACAAATACGGGAATTCCTCTTTTCTTACACTCATGGATCATTGCTTCAATCGGAAAGATGATTCCCGTTGGTGAAGTGATATGATCAATAACCAAAAGCTTCGTTTTCTTATTGAGATGTCGAATGATTGCATCCACGCATTCTTGTTCATCCTGAAGTGGAAATGGAATATGCGCTTCGATGAGTTTTGCACCAATGATTGATGTGGCATGCTGAAGCGTTGTTCGTACGGCACCATATACATGATTAGTGGTGAGAATTTCATCGCCTTTCTTCCATGAATGCATCAGCGATTGAATAACCGTATTCGCACCTGTTGTGGCATTGTCCACAAATGCCAAATCATCCGCATTCGCACCGAGAAATGGGGCAATCTTTTGAAGAGATTCTCTGAGTAAAACAGGCAATTGTTGCACCACGAAATTCACGGGTTGCGATTCCATGCGTTGACGAATGGCATCCTGATATTCCAGTACAATAGCCGGTGTTGCGCCAAATGATCCATTATTCAGAAATGTGATATTCTTGTCGATCAAAAAAAGATTGCGAATCTCTTTTGAGCCGAAGTCCGGGTATTTGATTGATGAGGGTATTTTCGGGGTTTTGATTGCTTTCATGATTTCCTCAAGAAGTCTGCAAACAGTCTCGCGTTTGCATTGATTGTTGGTATATTTGCAGTGCAATATTACTTGGCAAAACTACAATTTACTCACCGTTTGTATTGACATCCCATGAATTTTCTTGAGATTACTGAACATGAGCGCATTGCTACTGTTCGTTTGAATCGACCTGAAAAGCGCAATGCATTGAGTCCTGCACTTTTGACTGAGATCCATGATGCTTTTGTGTCTTTGGGTGCCAGACAAGACATTTCCGTGATCATTCTTGAGGGTAATGGTAAAGCATTTTGCGCGGGAGCCGATCTGGAATATCTCGAACATCTATCAGGATTTTCCATTCAAGAGAATTATCAAGATTCTTTACATCTCAAGAATGCATTTCATGCTGTGTATACATGTCCAAAACCCGTCATTGCAAAAGTACATGGTCCGGCAATCGCAGGTGGTTGTGGACTCGCAACGGTATGCGATTTCGTGATTGCAGGTGAATCGGCAATTTTTGGATATTCCGAAGTGAAGATAGGTTTCATACCTGCAATTGTGATGGTCTATCTCCTGAGAAAAATCGGTGATACTAAATCGAGGAGACTTCTTCTTTCTGCCGAGAATATCTCCGCTCAGGAAGCCGAAACATTGGGATTGATCACCAAATGCGTACCCGATGGCGAATTGCAGAATGCCGTTGACCAACTCGCACAAACACTGCAGAATAATAGTGCATCTTCTATGGCATTGACAAAAGACATGCTGGCGAATCTGCATGGAATGTCGCTCGAAGTCGGACTCAATTATGCCGCATCTATGAATGCATTCACCCGCATGACAGATGATTGCAAAAACGGCATACAATCCTTTCTCAAGAAATAATCGAGGTAAATGATGAACAGTATCCTGATCGCCTTTCTGACCATACTCAGCTTTTCTATGGTCAATGCTCAAGAAACAACCGTATTACTCAAAGGTATCGTAACAGATCGTTTGACAGGAAAACCTGTCGGCGTGAATTATGAAATCTCTGATATGCAAGGAATGAAAGTAGCTGATGCAAAATCAAATCCAAAAACAGGTGAATATTCTTCGGCTGTCAAACCCGGTGCAGAGTATACCATGTTTTTTTATGGCTTTGATATTTTGAAATCCACAAAGACCATAAGTATCCAACCTGCTTCAAAATATGAAGAAGTTCCCATGGATTTCACGGTTGACAAATTGGTGAAGGGAATGGAATTATATTCAGTTGAAGGTTTTGATCCCGGGGCAAGCAAGACAAATATCAGCGGTGACAAAGTTATGGCCGAAGCAATTACAATGTTGAAAGGCAATCGCAATTTACATGTGAATGTCACATTATATCCCGATATGGCTCCACCTCGTTATGAAACGATTGCTCCACCAAAGCAAGACAAAAAGAAGAAAAAGGGAAATGAGCCTGTAATTCCA
>DBCJ01000083.1:4797-5012 GCA_002293005.1 Ignavibacteria bacterium UBA961
GATTAAATCAGATGTTCATATTCTTGCGGGACATCGATTTCCATCATCAGTATTGCGGAGGCAATTGTTTTTCCTTGAGCATCAAGTTTGAGTGAGACAGTTCCTCCGCCACCCAGTGTATTATTCAATACAAAATTCACTGCCCATAAATTTGGGATTTCATATCTCTCAACTTTCCCCAAAGTCAATCCCGTAAAATATTCTTTCACGCGTTC
>DBCJ01000042.1:0-9548 GCA_002293005.1 Ignavibacteria bacterium UBA961
GCTGTGGAATAAATCACCACTTTGACATTCACGGCATAATCAACAACATAATTGATTACCGGTGAAACATCTTCGCTGATTCCGAGAAAAACGCCTATATCATTGAGTCCGATGCTTACACCACCTCGCATTCCGCCGGGTCTTCCTGTAGGAATAGCTTGTGAACGGGCGATCATTTCTTCTCTTTGCACAATGTCTTCAGATCTTGGCTGATAATATTCGGGAGGCAAATCAAGATTGCGCAGTGCGATTGCAAAAGGATTTTCTTGTTCTTGTTCTTTCCGCATTGCTATGCCGAGCGAGATGATTTTCGCATGCAATTGAGCGAGAGTACCAGGTGCAATGCCCAATCGCATCATGCGATAATAGGCGGAGTCTTGTTCGGCCGAAAACTGATTGCGTGAGCCGGGGACAATTTGTTCGGATTTCTTTGTGGTATCACGAGAAATGGTATCCCCTGTGATAGCTTGAATTGGAGTGAATACTCGAGGTTTTTTGAGTATTGTGTTTACAGAGCTTGAGTCATCTTGAGCAAATACACTTTGAGGCAATGCTTGCATGGTTATAAGCAGAGCCATACACAGAGTACATATGAGGTGTAAATTACGCAAGCTGGTGAAAAGAGAAGTAGTGAATCTTAGAATAGAAAAGAAAGGCCGACATAAGCCGGCCTTCATTTGCTATCTTTAATTGTTTGTCAGACCCGATCTTTGCTCTTCTGAAAGCATATCGAGTAATGTGATTGAGGGGGCATCAGGTAGTGGACCTGTATGCTCGTCTCTATCGCGCATTTCGCGAGGACCTCTGGATGGTCTTTGTGGCAATGAAGCCATTTCTTCTTCTGAATATACTGGAGCGAGAATCAAGGATTCGGTTTCGCCATTGGAATCGATGACAGTAGCATCCACTTTGTCACCAACGGAGAATGAACTCTTGCCGGGTACTGGTTTGACTCTGCCTTTTGGAATGAACCCATCGAATTCAGCATTTACATCGACCAAATAACCTTTTTCATGGACTTGTTTGACCGTTACATTTGCGCTTGTTCCCGGTGGGAATGTATCCGCAATTGTTTTCCAAGGATTTGGAGAAAGATGCTTCAAGCTGAGTCCAACGCGTTTTTTCTCTGCTGAAGAATTGAGTACCGCAATATCAATCACTTGGCCTTCTTTCATGAGATCAGATGCATTAACGCCTCTTTTGCCCCATGCAAGATCGCCATTGCGAAGCAAGCCTTCGATGCCGGGTTGCAATTCGATATATGTTCCGAATTCAGTGAATCGCTTTACTTTCCCTTTAACAACAGCGCCTGTAGGATATGTTGTTTCGATGTTATCCCATGGAGATGCAACGAAATCTTTCGTGCTGAGGCCAATGCGGAATTTGTCTTTGTCAATTGAGGAGATCGTTGCTTTTACATGATCGCCTTTTTTAAACAATGTTGAAGGATCTGCAACATGGAATGAAGCCATGCGAGAAACATGCACCATTCCTTCCACGCCATTCACATCGACAAACATTCCGAATGTCGTTAGTGAAGATACTGTGCCTTCAACGATATCGCCTTCTTTTATGCCGGCGAAATATGTCTCGGAGAGTAATTTTTTGCGGCTTGCAACAATTGTTGCTCTTCCTGAATCTTCTTTTTGAATTTCAGAAATGTGCACCGTAACAGTTTTACCAACTGCATCATTCAATTCCTGCTCAAGCGGAGTTTTCTTCAATCCGAAATGAGAAGCAGGCATGAATAATCTCATTCCATTATAGTCCAAGCGCAAGCCACCTTTGATTCTCTCAACGATGACGGCTTCAATCGTTCCGCCTTCATTGAAAATCTTCTCGAGTGTTGTGAGCATTTCCTCTTCAAGCTTTTTACGCTTTTCGCGTTCTTCTTTACGCTTTTCGGCGGCTGAAGGTTCTTGTTCAATAACCACTGATTTCGGAGATTCTTCAGTGGATGTTTCAGCAGGTTGCTCAATTGCAATTTCTGCATTTGCTTCCGGCTGAGAAATATGTTCAGGAGTTTCAGAAACTTGTTCTGCTGGAGCAGATTGTACTGTTTCTTCATTGTTTGCAGGATCTGCATGTTCCTGGTTGTTGAGCTCTTGTTCGGACATAGTGCTTAAGCTGGACAAAGTGATGGAATAAATGTGATTATGGTGAATCAACATTCCGGCAACTGTTTATGATGACAAAGATACGAAATAGAACATATAGGGCAAACAAGCAATAATTGCAGTAAAGAGTTGAATTACAATGTGTTGAAACACAATTCTTCAATTCTCAAGAATTATCGGGCTGTAATTTGGCATACTTGAGCAATAATTGTTTCTTTCCTATTCCTTGAAACATAACGATTGCCTCTCTTTTTTCGCCATTACCAGAGACGGAATATACGGTGCCTTTGCCAAATTTTCCATGTATGACTTTCATTCCTGCTCTGATTTCTAATCCATCGGGTTCTATTTGTGAAAAAGATTCTTCGTTTTGTGAAATATCATCAAAAAATGGAGATGACTTGGGTTTTTGCACTCCTAAAGAATTCGTCGCAGGCATCTTTGGTTTAATCTCAGTATTGCGATTGCTTCTGTTTGGAGCATGAGAATCTACATATTCGATTGTATCCGGATGAATTTCTCGCAGAAACATGGAGGGTTGCGAGAAATTTAATTCGCCAAAGCGATATCGTCTTTGTGCATAGGAAAGATAAAGTCTCTTTTCAGCACGGGTAATTCCAACATAGAATAATCTTCTTTCTTCTTCTTGTTCATCGGGATCATGTTCGGCTCTACCCATGGGAAAAAGACCTTGTTCCAAACCTGTTATGAAAACCACGGGAAACTCGAGTCCTTTGGCGGCATGCATGGTCATCATTGCAATGCGTTCTTGACCCATGTCGGTTTCATCGATATCGGACATTAATGCCACTGTTTGCAAATATTCCTCAATGGTGAGCGCTTGATCTTTTTCAAATTCTTCTTCGATATTGGAGAGCATACGCTGAACATTGTTCCATCTATCAAGTGATTCTTCAGTATCTTCATCTTTGAACATTCGAAGCAAGCCGGTTGCTTCGATATAATCTTTGGCTAACTCATGCGGAGACATCGTGGATTTCAGTTCTTTGAAACGATGAATCATGGTCGTGAAATCGAATGAAGCTTGCACTGCTCTTTTTTGCAAGTCGGACATTGTATTTGCTTGTTCGAATGCTGAAAAGAGTGGAATGGAATGAGTGTTTGCAAAGTCATTCAGTTTTTTGAGTGTTGAAGGACCTATTCCTCTTGCAGGTTCATTGATGATGCGAGTCAAACTTTCTGAATCACTTGGATTGCAAAGAAGTCTGAGATATGCGATTGTATCTTTGACTTCTTTTCTTTTATAAAATGAAACGCCACCGATGATGGTGTATCCAATGCGAGAAGAGCGTAAAGCATCTTCAAGTGATAGTGATTGTGCATTGGTGCGATAGAGAATCGCGATATGTTTGGCTGATATTCCATTCTGCGATATCTCATGTTTGATCATGTTTCTTATTGAATCAGCTTCTTCACGATCATCTCTTGTTTCCATTACTTTTATGAGGTCGCCTTGTGGGTTTTCCGTCCACAATGTTTTTGTGAGTTGTTTGCGATTTCTGGAAATGATTGAATCGGCTGCGGAAAGTATCACTTTTGTGGAACGATAATTTTGTTCCAACTTCACAATTGCTGCATCGGGATAATCTTTTTGGAAATCGAGAATATTTCTGATATCGGCACCTCTCCAGCGATAGATACTCTGAGCATCATCTCCAACAACACAGAGATTGCGATGTCCGCCCGCAAGAAGATTTACGGCTATATATTGTGCGCGATTGGTGTCTTGATATTCATCCACCATGATCAGTGAAAATCTTTGTTGATATTTCGATTTGATTTCAGGAGACAATTTCAAGAGTCTGATGATATTGAGAAGTATATCATCAAAGTCCATGGCATTATTCACACGCAATCTTTTCTCATATTCTTTGTAAACCAATCCGGTTTGTTTTTCATTGATGTCTTGTGATGATGCTTCATATTCTTGCCAGGAGATCATTAAATTTTTTGCTTGTGAAATTCTTCCTCTGATGCTTTGAGGAGTGAATTGCTGAGCAGATATTCCGGCATCTCGCATGATTGAACGAATCATGCTGAGTGAGTCATCTGTATCATAGATGGAAAATGCAGAAGTATATCCCAAATGCTCTGCTTCGAATCGCAAGATGCGAGCAAAAATTGAATGAAATGTTCCTGCCCAAATGCTCTTTGCTTGTGCTTCACCTACAAGTTTTGAAATTCGGGATTTCATCTCTTCGGCAGCTTTATTGGTGAATGTTAGTGCCAAGATGGATGAAGATTGAATGCCTTGTGATAATGCATAAGCGATTCGATATGTGAGGGTTTTTGTTTTACCGCTTCCGGCACCTGCAATGATGAGCAATGGACCGCTGATATTCATTGCGGCTTTTTTTTGTTCGGTATTTAATTCATCAAGAAATGACAAAGAATATTCGGTATGTGGCTGAGGAATCAATTTCATGTTAAAGAACTGAAAAAGTGTTGAGGAAAAGTAATTAGCCCTGATGCAATGTACGGAATTGATGCTGAGTGGAAATAAAAAAGGCGACTCAACAGAATCGCCTCATTGATCAATAATGTGTTTTGATTAAAATTCAACATTGATTCCAAGACTTGGGATGACTCCTGCTCCGGCGAAGTTCACGACTCCTTGTCCTAGTCTTTGATCGAATCGATAATTGTTTGCATTCTTGCGATTGTAAATGTTTTGAATATCGATATAAGTAATCAACAAAAAACCTTCGAAATTCCAGCGTCTGTCAATGCGCAAATCCATTGAGTGGAATGCCGGAAGACGCTCTCCTGCATTGTATTGCTGGAAGTTTAATTGACCATATAATGGCTCATTTGGATCTTCCACGAATGGCGTTGTAGGTGCCCCTGTGGAATAGCGGAATTTTGTACTGATTTCCCAGTTTTCATTAAAACGATATCCTGCGGCGATATTGAAGATGATTCGTGCATCGAATGCGCCTGGTCTGTCAATACCATCTAATCCTGAAAAGCGTGATTCATTGATGGTCAAACTCATGAGGCCATAGAGAGGAATTTCCCCCATTTTCTTTTGTATGAATGCTTCGATACCTCGTGCATAACCTGTAGATGAACTGATGAGTGGTTCAAGTCCGAATGGAATGTCATTTTGCACATCATCGAATCCGGAAGGTGCAAGCACAGCTTGTGGACGGAATAGTCTTGCGGCATAATTGCCATACCATTTATAATATCCTTCAACTTGAAATTTAAGATCTGCCGCGAGTTGCAATTCATAACCAAGCACGATTTGATCTGCCCTAATTGCTTTTAGTTGTTGTTGATTCGATGGGTCACCCATCAGCCAAATGAATGATGGTGATTGATAATATCTTCCTGCGCTCAGATTGAGAGTCGATACCTGATTGAGTGCATAGGATATTGTGAGACGAGGTGATAAATATGTGGTTTCTTGGAGGAAATCATAATAATCCAATCTTGCGCCGAATGTTGCTTTCCAAGCATCCGAAGTTAAGACAAGCGTTGCATGTGTTGCATTGCGGAAGGCTGTGAATGAGCTGTCAACATCAAGCCCAATAGGAGTACCTGATTGATTTCTTCTGAATCGTGAATCAAGAAAAAGATCATAATCGAGAAGAGATGCATATTTAATGATATTCCCGACAATGATTTCAGTCCCGGGTGATAATTGCAGGAAGAGATCGGTGCGGAGTGAATTCTCACCTTCAACGGATGTATTGTTGAATAGTGTCATGAGATTGGAATCTCTTTGTGCAGTATTGAATGCTGAATATGTTCTTCCGAGTGTAACGAGAGCATATCCATTCATGTCGGAACCTGTTATCAAGTGTTTCCAGGTCAAACCAGAAAAATATTGATCTTGAGTTGGTGAATTTATGCGTGAATTGGAATAACGATCTTCCTCATCATCATTATTGAAAGTGATTTTGTCTAATGCACCGATGGTGAGGAATGAAAGTGAGTTTTTGTCATCGAGTCTATAAGAAATTTTCGTTTGAAAGTCCCAATAATCAGGAATAAAGCTAAAGCCCAATGCTTTGAATAGAATATCTAGATAGGATCTTCTTGCGCTCACGAAATAGGAACCTTTATCTGAGATGGGTCCTTCTGCAATCACTCCAAAGCCGGTTGCCGAGAAATTGATTTCTCCACCGAAGCGTTCTTCATTTCCTTCGCGAAGGGAGATATTCGTAAGTGATGAGACGCGATCCCCGAATCGAGAGGAAAAACCGCCTGCGCTGAAACTTACTTCACGGACAAAATCGATATTGATGAGCGAGAGTGGACCGCCGGTTGAACCTTGTGATCCAAAATGATTGATATTGGGTACTTCAATATTATCTACAACAAAGAGATTCTCAAATGGAGCGCCACCGCGAACAATCAAGTCATTTCTACCAGCGCTTGTGACATTCACTCCCGGTAAAAGTGCAACTGCTCTGATAACATCTTCTTGTACACCAGGAGCACGGCGAATATCTTCGGAATTCAGTAATTGAGTGCTTGTGATGGTTTCAGGACTTCTTTGGAAATAGCTGGCTTCAACTTCAGTTGCTTCCAATTGAACTGCCTTTTCACTTAAAAGAATAGTGATCGTTGCAGGTTTCCCTGAGCTAATGGCAATATCTGACAATGTTCTTGGCTCAAAGCCAATGGCGGTTGCCTTTATACTGATAATGCCTACAGGGATTGATCGTAGTGTAAATTTTCCTTGAGAATTGCTTCTTGAACCGATTTTGGTGCCATTCACCACAATGGTGGCTCCATTTATTGGTGCTTGTGTGGAAGCATTTATGATGGTACCGGTCAAGATTCCCGTTATGCTTGAGGTATCCTGGGAATAGGCCAGAGATGGAAACAGACTTAGAATAAGTGAGAAAATGAAAATTGAAGGTGCTTTTAACATGTGATTAGATATAAATGTATGAATGATTGCCCATGAACATATATATAATAAGTCAGAGTTCCTTTTTTTGAAGTAATTATCCACAAATCGATACCGACAGACATGTAATAGTGCCTGAGACAGTATTTTTGTCATATCGGATAGAAATATCCTCAAATTCTCAATGACAGCTTTCCGTATTTATAATGTTGCTAGTTCAAAAACATATTTCTGTCGCAATTTTTGGTTCCGGAGCGGGAAGTAATGCAGAAGCATTGATACGATTTTCTCGACTAGATACTTCGTTTTATAAAGTTGTATTGATCTTAACAAATAAAGAGGAAGCTGGAATTTATGAAGTGGCAAATAGAATGCACATTCCAATTGAATATCTATCTGATCCAAAAGATTCATCAAGAATGAGTGAGTTGTTACAAAAGAATAATGTGCAAGTCATTGCCTTAGCGGGGTATCTACGCTTATTACCGGCTGATATAGTCCGTCATTTTGAGGGTCGAATCATCAATATACATCCTTCGCTATTACCTGAATACGGAGGTCATGGCATGTATGGCGAAAAAGTGCATATGGCCGTTTATAATGATAAAAAGCCATATACTGGCATAACCGTGCACTATGTGGATGAGCATTTCGATACCGGTTCAGGTCTTTGTCAGAGCAAGATTTCAGTAAAAGAATGTAATTCAGTCGAAAAAATAGCAGAAAAGGTGAGAAAAGTCGAGCATGAAGTTTATCCATTGATGCTCAATCAGCTGTGTAAAACAATTTATTCACAGCAGTAAATTTCTCTTGGTGATTTCAATCTTTCTTGTCAATTTACGCCTGATTATGTGTTAATAACTCATAATCCGTAGCTTTATTAAAGATACTAAAGCGTAAAATTCTTATACAAATAATTGTAATTATGTATCACTTTTGCATAGGGTTCTTCACATGAAGAAACTATTCCTCATTGCACTTCTGGCATTTTTCTCGGCAAATTTTGCCGTTTATGCTGGTGGTAAGGAAGATGGGACCCTGAGAAAGAGTCGCTTCAATGCAACATTTCCTCAGCCGTTCACCAACTTTCCGGCACTTGATCATGCAAATAACAGTCGCCCGAACAATTCGGTGCATTCTGTTTCCACCGGATATTATATCGTTGATTCCGACGATGATGCCGGTGATTTTTGGCGTCCTAATTTGGATCGTGCTTTCTTAAACAGATTGAACGATACAGAGCCTTCAGAACTTATCAAATGGAAGCAGATCTCAACCGGTCCACTTCAATCATTTGATGCAACTGAGGGTCGTCCATTTTTCCGTAATCCCGGAGCGACGACAGACTCTACTGACAATGCCTTTGCGGGTCCGATCAGAATCGGATTCCCATTCTTTTTCAATGGCGTTCGTTATGACAGTTTTTATGTGTCTACGAATGGATTGGTTTCATTGTCAAGCCCTCGTTATGAGTACAATAGTAATGGTGTAAGAACCGGATACAATTTGTATCGTGATGATGTGTTTGCTCGTCCAGCATCCGGCAATCCTGCTACAGACCCTGTAGCAGATGATTATGGTTTCAATTTCGCAGTTGGTAACAATCCTGGATCTCCAACTGCAGGTATCCGTAATACAGGAACAGGATCTTTGGCTACATTGGCAGCTGATATTGCTAATGCCCCAATCATTTCTCCTGCTTATGGCAATCTTCAATTGTCACAGAATCCTGATTTTCCTGAAGAGACTCGTGGTCAAGTATGGTATAAGCGTGCAGATAATCCTGATGGAACTCGTCGCTTGATCATTTACTTCCAAAATGTGGCACCAATAGGTGGTTGGAATAATGGTATTTCTGGTACCACTACATTCAACAAAGACGATCAAAGAATTCTTGCGAATTTCCAAGTTACACTTGATCAGTCTGATTCTTCAGTATATGTATATTTCGAGCGTTTGGAAGGTGCTGTTGTTGTTTCCGGTGTTTCCGTATCAGCTGCTGCGTTTTTCCGTATGAACACAACTATTGGTGTGAATGGAACGACAAGAAATTACAATTACAAATTCCCGAACTGCCAGTCAAACTTGACACAAACAGAATTCCAAACAGCTCCTCGTCAGCATACACAATATCTTTCAAGAGGTAATTATGCCGGTTCTGATGTTTCAGGTCAATTGTTAGGTCCTGCAGGTCACGGATCTAATACACCGGCTAATGGTTTGGCAATTCGTTTCAAGCAATGGCGTAATGTTGTGCGTGTGGTTCCTGAGCAAATTCGTTATTTCGGTCGCGAATTGTCATCTACAGCGAATCTTGATGCATACACACGCGAAATTGCAACACCAGAGCCAGAATTGTTTGCAGGTCATCCACAACTTGGTGCGATTCGTCCATCAGCTGTGTTTCAAAACATGACCAATGATATTCAAGGTCCCGGTGTAAGTTTGCCACCTCGTCCTACAGGTGTTAACTATACAAAGCAAGATTTGAATTTCCGTGTTCGTATGCGTATCATCAATCAAGCTTCAAACCAAACAGCTTACTC
>DBCJ01000042.1:9735-12945 GCA_002293005.1 Ignavibacteria bacterium UBA961
ATTCCACCATATGGTATTGTTCGCGTTCAATTCCCACCATTTGAGCCTAATGAACTTCTTGACTTCCAAATTGGTCGTTTGAGATTGTTTGTGTTCTCAGAAGGTGTTGATTCAATCTATAGAACACTTGGTGATGAATGGCCATTTGATGACACTGTGTCACGCAATGTCTTTGTTATGCGCCGTTTGTCCTTCTTGAATAGTGATGGTTTCTCAGATGATGCGAATGAGTATCATGTAATCAATGGTACACCGATGCCTTCAGTATTGAAGTGGGTGAACTATGATGCAGAAATCTCCAATGGCGATGAAGAAACATATAATCCACCACCACCAAGATGGGCAGTGGGTGATGTACCTGGTTCACTTGTTACTGCAAAGAACCGTTCAACATTCAGAACAGCTTCTCCTGTTATCAAATTGAATCGTGTTACACTTGGCGGTGATGATCCATCACCAAGCCCAGGTGGTGACCAAATTCGTTCATTCCCAATTGATATTCGTCACTTACCTAATCGCAAGACACTAGGTTCAATCTTGACAATTTCATATCAGAGAACAGGTAATAAAGGTGACTTCGGTCGTGGTTGGGCAGATGCTACAATCGTTGGACCAGAGCCACGAGTAATTTTCAATGGTGTATTGACAACGCTTGCAGGCGGTGTTACACCTGATGAATTGCGTCTTGAATATGCTCGTCCATCAACAAATGGTATTGAAAATATTGCTCGTCAATTCAACAGTGCTGCAACAGATATCGCATGGAGTGTACACAAGCGCCGTGGCGGTGGAGCTGCAGTAACTGATAACTATGTTTACTCAGTATTTGGAGCGGGTGGATATCGTTTGGGTTATTTACCTGACGATAGGGACTCAGCTCTGACACTTGCACAAGGTTTGCGTCCTGATATTTATGATGATGGTAAGGATGTTGAATTCAATAAGATTTTCTTCCGCATTCCTGATTCTTTGATCTTAGCTCCAAATGAAGCAGCAAAAGACTTCCGTTTCAGATTAGGAGTTTCAGCTAGAAGAAACACTGCTCCTCCGCAACCACAAGATGATGATGATGATTTTTATGTAGACAATGTTAAATTGATCTACACAAACGAATCTCCAGATATTGAAATGTCGCTTGTTCAGGTTTTGTGGCCATATGAAACAACACCTGCATCACAAATGACACAACTTCCTATTCGTTTCAAAATCACGAATAACACAGGTAAGCAATCTCCTTCAGTTAGTATCAATGTAAAGGTTCTTCAAGAATCTGATGATATTCGCAAAGCAGATGCATATTATTGCCGTAGCACAATCATTCCATTTGTAAAGCCCGGTCAAATCATCGAATCAACCGTGCCCGCATGGAATGCTCGTCGTTGTCCTCCAGGTCGTTATCGTATCGTAGCTAGCTGTTTTGTACAGGGCGGTGATGTTGATAATTCAAATGATACTACATATAGCTTCTACAATCTTCGTTATGGACCTGTATTTGCTTATGATCCTCCAACAGCTCGTAATGATGTGCCGGACTTTACTCAACAAGCTACTGGTAGCCGTGTTGATGGTCGTGGTTTGAATACAGAAGCTTATTCAGGTGGTACTTGGCCAAATGCCGGTTCTATCGATGGTCGTTTGGCTTTCGGTCCTGAATCAGGTTCAGCTTCAGGTCAATTTGCGATGCGTTTCCAATTGCTTTCACAAGATACAATCAAAGGTTTCCAAGCTTGGATGGGTGAAGTTAACCAAAGTCCTGATCCTATTTCCTTCGCATTGTATCGTGGTGGTGATGCTCCTCAAGCACAACCAATCGCAGGTACTAAAATTGGTAAGCAAAGAGGTTTTGATGATGTACGCAAAGACTTGTTCTATGGTCAGTACACAACATATCTTTTTGACAAACCGGTAGTTTTGGCACCAGGTGAATACTGGGCATCAGTTGCGCAGCTTGGTCTTGACGGTCTTGCACTTGGTGCATCCAGAGCTCGTGTTGGTCAAATGGTTACTCATCACAACACAAATCCTCCAGGTCCTGGTGTGAGTGGTACTCACTTGAATATTGATAAGAGTTTCCGTCAATTGAATGCGGCAAATCAACTTATCAATAAGAATGTGTTTGCTTATGAAAGAACTGCATATAGCGGTACATGGGTTCAAGCAACTCCATTGTCAAACCCAATGTTTGGCCACTTGAGCCATGCAGATTTGGGTTCAATCCAAGGTTATAGAACAGCATCACGCGGTACTTGGTTGCCACTTATCAGACCATTCCTTGGTGACAAGTCATTTGCAACAGAACCTACACCTGATGACAACTGTATCGTTCCTGTTGAACTTTCATATTTCGATGGTCAAAAGCGTAATCGTTCTGTAGATCTCTTCTGGCAAACAGCATCTGAAGAGAACAATGCCGGCTTCCATGTAGAGCGTCGTATCACTCGTGGTGATGCTCCAACAAATTGGGAATCAATCCAATTTATTCGTGGCGCAGGTAATTCTACAGTAGTTCGTGATTATTCCATCACAGATGAGAAAGTACAACCAGGCGTTACATATCAATATCGTTTGACCCAAATGGATCTTACTGGTACTGAATCATGTAAAGCTATTTCTGATGTACTTGAGTTTACAATTGATGAAACTTCAGCAATTGTACTCGAACAAAATGTGCCGAATCCATTCTCAATGTCAACAAGTATCAGCTTCTATGTCCGTGATAATGGCGTAACAAAGCTTGAAATCGTTGATATGTTTGGTCGCACAGTTCGCACACTATTCGATGGTGTTGCTTCTTCAGGCAAAACTTCAGTAGAGTGGGATGGTACAGATGATAGCGGTGCAAATGTAGCAACAGGTACATATATCTATCGCTTGACAAATGGTAATAATACCGAAGTAGCAAAGATGACGATTACTCGCTAATCAAATCTTGTGAATGTTTTCGATGCCCTCTGTGCTTTATTGCGCAGAGGGCATTGTTTTGTATAATGGAGACTATACATGAGTGAAACTATATTCCATAGAATCATACGCAGAGAAATTCCCGCAACGATTGAATTTGAATCTGAGACTTTAATTGTCATTAGAGATATCAATCCTCAAGCTCCTTTTCATTGTCTTATTATACCTAAGAAGACGATAAGAAGTATTCAGGAGATTACCCAAGATGATGCCGGATTATTGCTTGAAATGGTTCAAGCGGCCAAAGCA
>DBCJ01000093.1 GCA_002293005.1 Ignavibacteria bacterium UBA961
GAAGTTGCTTTGTCACTTAATCGCAAAGTCATGATTGTTGCTCCTCAAGGTATGCAATGGGCTTATGATGTTGTACAAAACATTGCAGATGGTCAAATGCAAGAAGTGCAAGACTTCTACAATGCAATTGGTCTTTCCTATGACAAAACAAAAATCCGCTTCAGCGGTAATACTTTGAGCACTTTCAGTGTTCGTGGTGTAACTGGTGATGTTATCGGAAACAGATTAAACAATGGCGCATTGATCAATTGCAATCAACAAGGTTCAATTGCAAATCAAAGCTATTCATTGTACACAGATGCTTTCACAATTTCAAATCCTGCCGTTGCAAAACCTGTATTGTACTATGACAATATCCAATCTGAACTTGCAACAGCTCGTATTGAATTGGATGGCAATCGCATGGTATATTCTTCATTTGGTATTGAATCAATCGGAACTGCATCAGTTGGAAATGAATTTTTCAAGCGTTGCATTGATTGGCTCATGACAGGTACAGCAGCATCAGCAGAAGATATCGCTGAAGGTTCAAATGAAGAACTTTCATTGGCAATCAATCCTAATCCAATGAGCGATATGGCGGTTGTTAATTATATAGTCAATGGTCAAACAGAGAAATTTGTGACAATCACAGTTGTTGATGCTATGGGACGCGAAGTTGCTTCATTGTTCTCAGGCATGACACAACCAGGTTCACATGCACTTTCATTCAATGCAGCTCAATTGCCTGCAGGTGCATATCGTATGATTACTCGCACAATGGGCGGTTCAGGCGTTCAATTGCCTTTGATGATCAATCGCTAATACAGCTTAGAGATTATTTGATGGGATGATCCATATTGGGTCATCCCATTTTTTTTTTATAGTTTAGAAGCAGTTAAATCACTTATTCAAGTAATGGAGTTTATAAATGAACAAGTTTCTACGAATTCTTGTACTGTCAACATTCCTGTCGGCCCTTACTTTGCCAAATTTGATGGCTCAGGGTCCTGTAAAGCGTGTATTTCTCGAGCAATTCACTGGTGCATGGTGCGGTTGGTGTGTGGATGGATCAGTAGTGATTGACAATCTTATGGCCCAATATCCCAACCAATTGATTGCAGTGAAAGTGCATCAAGGCGATGGAATGGAGATTCCTAAGGTTATGGCTGATACACTTCGCTCTTTCGTGGCAGGTTATCCGAGTGGTTCAATTGATCGTAAATTGTTTACCGGTCAGCAAACAGTTGGTGTAAGCCGCTCTCTTTGGTCAAACTTTGTTCGTCAACAAATGGCACTCGATGCGGAAGTTGGTGTTGAAATCACAAATGTGAAATATGATGCGGCAACTCGCAAGATTACTGCTGATGTCACTGCAAATTTTGTGAAGTCAGTTTCCGGTGATGTCAGAATCAATATGATCGTTGTTGAGGATAATGTGACCGGCACAGGTGCGGCATATGATCAGAAAAATTTCATTGCAAACAATCCAAGTTTTGTCGGACATCCATATTATGCTAAACCTGCTACTATTACAGGATATAAGCATCGCTCAGTTGTCCGTTCATATGCAGGTGGCGTTTGGGGTGTAAGAGGAATCATTCCTGGTGTTGCACAAACAGGAACACCATATACTGCATCATTCAGCTATACATTACCTGCTTCCTATAAGCCTGAAAATATAACGCTTGTTGGTACAGTTCAGAAGTATGGAACAGCATCAAATGCAAAGCAAATGCTCAATGCCAATGAGATTGGTTTGACCAAAGCAATTGTCAAGACCGAAACAACAGTGGAAAAACCTGCGATGTTAGTGGCTCAAGGAGCAAATGGCAGTACGCAAATCACTGTCAAAAATCTCACAGGTACAGCTTCCAATGTATCATTGAGCATCGATACAGAAAATTCATTGATGCCTGAAGGTTGGACTGCAAAAGTTGAGCCTTCATCAGTAAATCTTCCTGCAAATGGCACAGCAACAGCAAATGTTACTTTGACCACCGGGAACAATCAAGGTTATGCCATTATTTCAGTTGAAGCAATTCCTGAAGATGAAAATGTGATTGGTCGTGTCAGCAAAGGCAATGTATACAATATGACACCGGGCATGAAGTATGCTATTTATGGTGCTCATCCACGCATGAATGATCACTATGGTCAACCACTTAAAAATCGTGGTGGTGATTTTGCTTCAAAATCAATTGATTTACCTTTGAATGCAGGCTTCATGGAAATGTATCCTGCAAGTTCTTTTGATGCAGCAATTATTGCTGTTCATTATGGATCAAGAGGTGCATTGGGTACAAATCCTGCGATTATTTCACAAGTCAGTTCAATGCTCGATGCCGGCAAAAAAGTATTCATCGCTGGTGGACTTGAAGCATTTAACGGTGCGAAGTCAACTTCAGCAACAACTGAAACAAAAGCATTCTTCAATGATAAATTGGGTGTAAATGTTATTGACGATCCTGTTCTTCGCTTGCAAACAAATGCAAATGGTCAAATTACAGGTACAATTCCATTCCAATTGACAGGTATCAAAGATGATGTCATTGGTGATGGAATCAATTATTTGGCAAATGATGTCACCAATTTCAATACAGATCCATTCATCTATTTCACAGATGCACTTTCTTTAAATCCAGATAGCAAATCTGTTCCTTCATTGTATTTGGATGAGAATATTGACAATGTGGCCGGTATTCGCTGGCAAAATGGCGAAGGCAAGCTCGTAATGTATACATTCGATATGGATGGTATTTCTGATGATGAAATGAAAAATACATTGATGAGCAGAGCATATACATGGCTCTTTGGCTCTGCTTCTTCCGTTGATGAGCAGAATTCTGATCTTTCATTCATGGTTCAACCAAATCCATTCTCCGGTTCTGCAGCCGTTCATTTCACAGTGAATGATGCAACAGAACAATCAGTGACTTTGAATCTTATTGATATGCTCGGCAGAGTTGTTCAAACCAGCGGATCTATCAAAATTGCTCAAGGCATGAATAGCTATGCATTACAAAATGCAGGCTTGAATCCAGGTGCATATAGACTCACTTTGACCGGTTCAAATGGTTCCATGCGCTCAATTCCGGTAATGATCAATAGATAATCATAACCTGATGATATTCAATGGGATTGCATATGGTTTGCAATCCCATTTTTTTTTATAGTTTGTGGCCGGTCTTACCCCTATTTATTTGGAGATTTTATGAAACGTGTCTGTACTAATGTAGTGTTCATGCTCTTTCTTGGCTTGGGATTAAGCGCTAATCTCATTGCTCAGCAGCCAATCAAGAGAGTATTGCTTGAACAATATACCGGCGCATGGTGCGGATGGTGTGTTGATGGTAGCTTTGTGATGGATGAACTTATCAAGGAATTTCCTGATCAAGTGATTGGTGTCAAGGTGCATGCAGGCGATGATATGGAAATCAAAAAAGTATTTGATTCTCTGAAGTCAATGGTTCCATTTTATCCGAGTGGAAGCGTCGATCGCATGGTATTTCCCGGTGAAGCAACAGTTGGAACCGGTCGTGACAAATGGCGTGAGTATGTACTCAAGCAAATGACCAAAGGAAGTGATATCGATATCAAAGTTGTGAATGTATCTTATGACAAAGCAACAAGAATCATGAAAGCAGATGTTGAAGCCACATTCGTGAAATCAATGAGTGGTGATTTACGCTTGAATCTCATGGTAATTGAAGATGATGTGACAGGAACTGGTCAGGGATATGATCAAAGTAATTATCTAAGTGGCAATGCCTCATTTAAAGGTCATCCCTATTATGACAAGCCTTCGGTCATCAAAGGATATAATCATCGTTCGGTCGTGAGAGCATATCCTGCCGGAGTTTGGGGAATCAAAAACAGCATCCCCGCAATAACAAGCACCGGTGAAAAATATACAGCATCATTTACTTATACTGTCCCTGAAGAATTCAATGCGGGAAATATCCTTTTGATCGGAGCTGTTCAAAAGCATGGCGTGAATGCCAATGCAAGAGAGATTTTGAATGCACATCAAGTTGGACTCATGAAATCACCTGCAGTTTTGGAAACAGTTGTTGCAGATAAATTCCAAACAGCCAATCCCGATGGAAATAGCAATTCAAGTATTTCCATAAAAAACAATAATGCAACTCCAGTGCAAGTATCCTATGAAATTGATGAAGCAGCATCAATTATCCCTCAAGGTTGGAAGGCTAGCGTATCAAAAGCTCAAGATAATATTGAACCAGGTGCATCTAGCAATATCTCCGTAACTCTCAATAGCAATGATGTTCCAGGATTTGCAAAGGTTATCGTGAATGCAGTGGTTTCAGGCGAGAATGTATTCACAAAATCAGTCAAAGCAAAAGTATATGCTTTGTCACCATCCATCAAGCATGTGGTCTATGGAGCACATCCAAGAATGAATGCACTCTATATGCAAGATCTTGAAGTAATGCGTCCAAAATCAACAGCTATGATTCCAATGGATGCCGATGTTTTGGCAGGATATCCACCACAAACATTTGATATGGCTATTATTTCAGTGGATAATGAAAATGCAGGCATGATTGCAAATAATTCGGAATTCCTCAATAGCATCGGGACAATGTTGCAAAATGGAAAGAAAGTCTTCATCGCATCCGAACAAGAACTTTCATCCATCATAAAATCAAACAATGAACCGATGAAAACGCTTCTCGATCAAACTTTGGGAATTTCCGTAAAATCCGGTTCGCCCGTCAAGAGATTTGATCAAGACAAAAATTCCGGTGATATTCTCATGGCTTATCCAATTCAAATCAAAGGTCAAGCCGGTGATTATATCGGTCGCGACATCAATGTCACACTGAATGAATACTTTGAAGATCCTACACTTACGCCATTTACTCGATTCACTGATGTATTCTCGATCAAACAAGGTAGCAGTGCTATGCCTGTATTCACTTATGATGCAGAACCATCAGACATCGGAGCAATTCGTTGGGAAAATGGATCATCCAGATTGGTGATATTTGGCTTCGGACTCGATGGATTGAGCAATCAAAACAAAAAATCTCAAATCATGTCAAGAACATATAATTGGCTTCTGCTTGGAGCATCTTCGGTGAATGAACAAAATGAAGCTTCCAATAGAGTTGTGCCAAATCCGGCTTCCGATATGGCATTCGTTGAATTTAATACCGAATCATCGATGCCTGTCACTATTTCAGTGATGGATGCTCTCGGAAGAACCATGACTTCATTCATCAAATCTGATATTTCCGCCGGAAAACAAAGTGCTGTGATTTCAACAGGACAATTCCCAATCGGGCAATATCAAGTAAAAATTGATGGTGCTTCAAAGCAATCAATCATGATCCCATTGGTTATCATTCGATAAAATTGCCATCTTCTATAGAAGCCGTCATATTACCCAATATGACGGCTTTCTTGTTTTGGGTGAATTCTGTCCTAAAAAAGTGCCCGATGTTTTGTATTTTTGCCAAAACTGAACATCTTAGAATAAACTAGAAAACCGTATGTCACAAGAGATTGCATTTACAAAGGAAGAGCTTGCCGAGATTGAAAGGCTGAAAGCTCAATATCCGGAATCCAAGGCGGCAATCATGCCTGTGCTTTGGATGGCCCAGAAAAAATTTGGGTGGTTGTCCGAGGATGTCATGCGAATGGTCGGTGATGTCATGAATCTTCCTTTTGCACATGTGAAAGGAGTAGCCACATTTTATACCATGTATTTCAAAAAGCCCATGGGCAAATTTCATGTACAGGTTTGCACCAATGTCTCTTGCATGCTCAGAGGCGGTGAGGAAATCTATCATGAATTATGTGATAAATATGGTATCGGCCACAATGAAAGAACAGAAGACGGCAAGATTTCTCTAGAAGAAGTGGAGTGCATGGGAGCATGTGGTGGCGCGCCCATGATTGCGATCAATGAAGATTATCATGAAAATGTCACGATGGCTGATGTTGAACGATTGATTGCAGGTCTCTCATAATCATGCTTGCAAAGAGTACACATACATCATTCAAAATGGTACATGTTCTCTCTGTAATGACTCTGTTCTTTATCGTTCAAATCATTGCGAGTGATCTTGCTTACCAATTTACACTCATTCCCGACAAAGTTGTTCAGGGAAATGAATGGTGGCGTGTATTGACTCATGTCTTTGCAATTGATTCACCTTGGCTTGCTTTTCTTGGATTGCCGATTTATTATTGGTTGGGGAAAGAGACCGAACATTTGACCCAAGATGGTGTTTTTCCTATCGGTTTCTTGATCGGTGCCATTATCACCGGGCTTGTCTATGCAGTAATGCCTGTTGAATGTCCTCCACTTGGTGCAGGACTTTATGGCATGTTATATAGCGCATCTTTGGCGATGACTATGGTGAGATCACCCGCCATTACAGTACCGGCGCTCGCAAAATTGCGCATATCCATTATTTCAACATTGACAATCGGTTTTGGATTTGTCTTTCTTGGAATGTCGATGTTCATCGGCGACATGATGTATATGTACAGCTATTCTTTGCAATCCGGATCAGGTATTATGATTGGGTTATTGACCGGTTTGATATGGTCGCATATTCGATTGGCAGGAAAGGAAGCTGAAGTGCCAAAACATGATTTCCCAACTTATGTTCCAATTGCAACGCAACCGATTCGTAAAGATGAAAAAGCTTTGATCAATATCATGATTGAACAAAGGGAAGTCATTCAGGAATCGCATCTCATAGATGAAGACACTGATGATGAATCTATTCTTAATATTATTTTAGAAAAAATTCATGATCAGCAATACGATAGTTTGACCGAGGGTGAGAAAGCATTCCTGGAACGCTATTCTCGATCATTGAAATAATAGCATATAGAGTTTGATAATGTCAACACAAGTAAAGGTCACCATTGGTGGCAAAGAATTCACTTTGAGGGGCGATGATGAGCAAAAGCTTGTCCGAGCAGCCAAAGAAGTGGATGATCAAATTCGTGCTCTGCAATCAGGCATGATGGATCAATCAACACAAATGCAGGCAATTGTCGCAGCATTGAATCTGGCTGAACAAAAGATTTCTGCAGAAGAAACACTTGAAAAAGAATCATTATTGCTTTCATCTGAATTGGAGAATATGGCAACATTTCTCCGAGAGCAATTGAAAAAGTAATGACAAAGACAAAACCGCTTCATACTTTTTTGTCACACGTCATAATAAAGAACTTATAAATCAAATCATAGGGAATCAGGCTCTTGATATAAATTACAGGCCTCAACGGGAAACCGTAATCTTCGCGTTCCAGTGGAATGCACCATGAAGATTCAGTGGACGTAAAATATATGAAGGATGATACCCACCGTGTGTGAAGAGAGTTCTTTCATCTCGTCTTCGGCAATGTATCTCAGGATACTGTGAAAGTATGAAGCGGCATTTTTAACAATGAGAATCAAAATAGATCGGAAGAGATGCAATTGCATCAAATCCATTTTCATATGCTTCGGCATGAATTGATAGATAAAGGTTTAGAATATCATGGATCAAATAAACATCATTGCTCTCAGTATCGTTGGCTTCGTGGTCGGCTTTGTGCTCGCATATTTTGTGGGTAACAAGGTCGCCAAAACGAAGATCGAAGAAGCTGAAGGAAGAAAAAAACTCATCATCGAAGAAGCAGGCAAAGAAGCATCTGCTTTGAAAAAAGAAAAGCTTCTGGAAGTGAAAGAGGAATGGCATAAAAGCAGACAAGAATTCGAGGCGGAAACTCAAGACAGACGCAAGCAAATCAAGCAACTTGAGCATCAATTGTCTCAACGCGAAGAAGCAATTGAGAATAAACTTGAACTGATAACCAGAAAAGAAAAAAATATTCAACAAGCAGAACAAACATTCTCCGATAGAGAAGAAGAAGTTCGAAAAAAAGAACAATCATCCAAAGACAAAGCAAAAAAGATTGATTCATTGCTCGAAGAACAAACTCTTCGCCTTGAACGCATCACAGGTATGTCCCGTGAGGATGCCAAAAAATTCCTCATTGAAAACATGGTAGATGATGCGAAACTTGAATCTGCTCAAATGATCAAAGATATTCGCGATGAAGCCAAGATTAATGCTCATAAAGAAGCGCAGAAATTGGTCATTCAAGCAATTCAACGCACAGCATCGGATCATTGCGTGGAAACAACGGTTTCCGTTGTGAATCTTGCAAGCGATGAAATGAAAGGTCGAATCATTGGTCGTGAAGGACGAAATATCCGTGCATTCGAAGCGGCTACAGGTATCGATTTGATCATTGATGATACACCTGAAGCAGTTGTCATTTCCGGTTTCGATCCATTCAGAAGAGAAGTGGCAAGAGTTGCTCTCGAACGCTTGATGTCAGATGGTAGAATTCATCCGGCTCGCATTGAAGAAGTTGTTGACAAAGCAAGAAAAGAACTGGAAGAAGAAATTATTCGCGTCGGTGAATCCGCGCTTATGGAACTCAATATTCCGAATATGCATCCTGAATTGATCCGACATATCGGTAAGATGAAATATCGCTCGAGCTATGGACAAAATCTTCTGCATCACTCAATTGAAGTTGGTTATCTCTGCGGAGTGATGGCTGTGGAATTGGGACTCGATGTGCATAAAGCAAAAAGAGCCGGACTTCTTCATGATGTGGGTAAATGCGTTGATCGTAATATTGAAGGACCGCATGCTTTGCTTGGTTTCGACTTGGCAAAGAAATACAAAGAAGATCCGATTGTTTGTAATGCAATCGGTGCCCACCATGAAGACATTGAAATGGAAAGTGCGATTGCCGTAATCGTTCAAGCCGCTGACAGCATTAGTGGCGCTCGTCCGGGCGCACGCCGTGAATCAGTTGAAAATTATGTGAAGCGTTTGGAAAAACTCGAAGAATTGGCAACCGCATTCGATGGCGTGACAAAAACCTATGCAATTCAGGCTGGTCGTGAAGTCCGCGTGATTGTCGAACCCGAAAGAGTTGATGATTTGAGAGCAGATCAAATCGCGCATGATCTTGCGGCGCAAATTGAGAATGACATGGAATATCCCGGTCAAATCAAAGTTGTGGTCATCAGAGAAAGACGCAGTATGTCCATCGCAAAATAATATTCACCATATTCACAAAACAACATGGCACATTCATATATCATCTCAGCACAAAGAACCCCGATTGGTGCTTTCCTTGGTTCGCTTTCAGGATTCAGCGCTCCACAATTGGGTGCAATCGCAATTAAATCAGCTTTGGAAAAAGCCGGCATCGCTCCGGATCAAGTGAGCGAAGTCATTATGGGTAATGTGCTCACCGCGGGTGTTGGTCAAGCTCCAGCAAGACAAGCCGCTTTAGGCGCAGGTTTGCCCGATAGCGTTCCATGCCTCACCATCAATAAAGTATGCGGTAGTGGCTTGAAATCAGTCATGCTGGCCGATCAAGCAATTCGTTGCGGTGATGCTGAAATCGTGGTTGCTGGTGGACAAGAATCCATGACAAATGCTCCTTATCTTCTTCCAAAAGGAAGAACAGGTTATCGTTATGGCAATGGCCAAGTCATCGATTCTATGGCATTCGATGGTTTGACAGATGCATATGCACTTGCACCGATGGGTAATTTTGCCGAACAATGTGCAACCGAATGTTCGATTGACAGATCCATGCAGGATGAATATGCAATCATGAGTTATACCAGAGCCATCGAAGCGCAAAAGTCCGGCGCATTTGCCGATGAGATTACTCCTGTCATAATTGAAGACAAAAAAGGAAATATCACAATCGCCGAGGATGAAGAACCAGGCAAAGTGAAATTTGATAAAATTCCATCACTGAAGCCTGTTTTCACAAAAGATGGTACCGTCACTGCCGCAAATGCAAGTTCCATTGATGATGGAGCAGCTGCAATCATCGTGGCATCCGAAGAAGCGGTACAAAAACATCAATTGAAACC
>DBCJ01000084.1 GCA_002293005.1 Ignavibacteria bacterium UBA961
ACCCAAAAAAGGAATGGCCATCACCATTGAAACTGATTCAAATGGCAATGCTTTGTTCTCAAATATTGAGCCTGGCATATATATCATTCAAGGCATTCCAAATACCCGCGCTTATGCTCCCGGCTTCTATACCTCAACCGGCTTTGCCGCAATGTCATGGAAAGAAGCAAGTAGAATTGAAGTTGGTGAAGTTATGATCACTCTTGTATATGACATTCGTCTTCGTCCGGTACTTGGCAAGCGTGGTGCGGCTCGTGTTGATGGAATCATCAAAGGTCGCGGCATGATGACAAAATCTGAATCTCCTTTTGCAGAACAAGAACTTGGTGGTGCTCTCCTTTTTGCTCTCGATGAGAACAATGATATCGCCGACTATGCAATGAGTGATGATGCAGGAACATATTCCATGTTTGATTTAGGTCAAGGTACATTTTCACTCATGGCAGACATGGTTGATTTTGAACCTGCATTTGGATCTATTTCAACAGATTATGTGAATGCAAGAACAGTGAACAGTTCCATCACAATGGGCAGTAGCGCATTGTCAGTCGAAGAACCTTCCATGATTCTTGGTGAGGATGTATATCCAAATCCAGCAAATGCACAGATCACTGTTTCAGGCATCACTATGCACGGTGATGTAATAGTCAGAATTTTCTCAAACACCGGAATGATGATTTCTGAATTCCCTGTAAATATCAATGGCAATCAGATAACATTCCCAGTGAATGATCTTGCTGTCGGTTCATACATGTTCCGAATCATGCAAAACAATGCAGTAATGAATGGTCAATTCTCAATCATTCGCTAATGCACTTGAAACTAAAAAGCCTCGCTCTCTTTATTGAGGGCGAGGCTTTTTTTTATTCTTCAATTGATTATACGAAAGGTAATTTCACGACTTCCGCATCAAATTCTTTTCCTCTTGCGGCGATTTGAATGATTGTTCCGGGTTCAGCAAGAGCCGTAGGAACATAGCCGAGTCCGATGCCGACATTCAATATCGGAGAAATATTACCACTTGTAACTTCACCAACGGGATTCCCACCATGATGTATCGGATAATGTTGACGCGCTATGAATTTCTCGGCCACTACTTTAAATGCAATCAATTTTCTTGAAGGACCCTCCGCTTTCACTTTTGCGATTGCATCGGAACCATTGAAACTTCCCTTTGCAAGTTTTGTGATCCAGCCGAGACCAGCCTCAAGAGGATTTGTATCTTGATTGATATCATTTCCATATAAACAATATCCTTTTTCCAGTCTCAAAGTATCACGAGCACCAAGTCCGACCGGTTGAATACCATGCGAAGCACCTGCTTCAAATAAGGCATTCCAAATCTGTTCACAAATTTTTTCATCACCTCGGAAATACAATTCAAAACCAAGTTCACCTGTATATCCCGTACGAGAGATGATCATGTTCAATCCTGCAAGGTTACCATCGGCAAAACCATAATATGGGATTTCTGAAAGATTCACATCAGTGAGTGTTTGCAGAGCTTCCAGTGATTTAGGTCCTTGCACAGCCAAGAGATTTATCTCATCACTCACATCATGTACGGTGACATCCATTCCTTGTGCTTGCTCATGCATCCATGCTATGTCTTTATCGGCGCAAGCACCATTGATCACCAACATATAGTGATCGCCTCTGTGATAGACTAGCATATCATCTATGATTCCGCCATCGGGATAACACATCGCAGAGTATTGAGCCTTATTCGGTACAAGTTTGGATGCATCGTTTATTGATATCTTCTGAACATAATCAAGAGCTTGGGGTCCGCGAATTTCCACTTCACCCATATGCGACACATCAAAAACGCCAATATCTTTACGCACGCTCATATGTTCTGCAATGATTCCTGCAGGATATTGAATCGGCATTTCAAAGCCCGCAAATGATACCATTTTGGCACCATGTTGCTTATGTATCAAATGGAATCTTGTGTTTTTCATCTTCATCCTTTATTTCTAATTATGCATTGAGTGCTTTATCTAAGCGTTGTTTCAATTCTTCAAATTTTTCAGCCATGATCAGTCGTTCATTCTTCAAAGCGGAATTCTCTTTTTTTAGAGCCGTAAAACCGGCTTCATCGAATAAATCTCCTTTTGCTGAGCGTAAAGCTGAAATGATTTCATCTTTTTCATCTTGTTCAGCACGCAATTTTTCAATTTCCGACTGCAAATCACTGCGTTCTTGTCGCAATTTTTCAACAGAAGACTCAAGTGATGATTGCCTACCGGCGGCATCAGGATTCAAATCTCTCAATGCAATGATTTGATCCTTCAAATCACGGTTTCTATCTTTTTCTTCATCCAACTGATCTTCTGCTTCTCTCAATCTATTTGAAATGATTTCAATGTCGGAAATCTTTAACTCCAATTGAAGTTTCAAATCTTTGACTTCGGCATGCAAATCGGAATCATTGTATTCAATATGCGATTCAGTTGTTTTCTCACTTTGCTTCATAGATCGAAGCAAATCCTTGTTTTCCGTTTTAAGATCTTCAATCTCTCTGAGTAATGATTCGATATTTGAATCCTTCGAATGCTTTACCTCAGAAACATTCTTCATCTCTGAACGCAATTGCTCGATTTCTTCCAATCTATCTTGAGCTTCAATGCGCAAACCACGCATATGTTTCAGTATCGCTTCCGATGCTTTTCGCAAATCATCTTCATTTTGAGGAAACTCCGACATGTCAAGAGATTCTTTCAGTATACCTGAAAGAATTGTTCTCATTGCATTATCCATCCCTGACAAATCAGCCAGTTTTCCTTCAAGAATGGAAATCTGACCTTGTCTTATTGCAAGCTCCTCATCATGCTTGGTGGCATTTCTTTTGATGGACTGCAATTCCGTTTTCAATACATCATATTCTTGTTGCAATCCGGCACTTTGATGCAGACTGCGCTCCAATGCCTTCACTCTGTCGCTCAGAACTTTCTGTTCTTGCAAAACTCTCTCTTGTTCTTTCTCTTTCACGAGTCTTAATTTATCCGCGCTGAGAAGCTGTTGTTGCATTTCCCCATGAGCGGTCTTCAAAGCAGAATATGCATCCGCATAAAGGCGAATCTGAGCCCATAATACATCAATTGATTGTGCGATATCAGGCTTTTTCATATCCGGCGATCCATGTTTCATGTCTTCAATAATCATAGCATTCCTCCATCTTTTGCTGCTCGCGAAGATACGGATTCGAAGGGATTTGTGATGTGGAAAAGTCTAAATGCATATGGATAGAATTATCAAATTTGTCCAATTCTCCAGATTGGCGAAAAAGTTATCCACATACATGCAATAATACTTGCCAAGGCATCGTCAGACACCCGCCATTAGCACTCACTTAGGCAGAGTGCTAATGTTAATTTGACATTTCCTTATTCACATTTTACACGTTGGAGGTTCATATGAATTTGACTCCTTTGCACGACAGAGTTCTCGTGCGTCCCTCAAAGCCGGAAGAAGTTACATCCGGTGGAATCATCATTCCGGATACGGCAAAAGAAAAGCCGATGCAGGGTGAAATCATCGCTGCCGGCCCCGGAAAAGTTAATGATGATGGCAAAATAACCGGATTGCAAGTGAAAGTTGGCGATTCTGTTTTATATGGCAAGTACTCAGGAACAGAAGTTTCTGTCAATGGCGAAGATTTACTCATCATGCGTGAGTCAGATATTTTTGCTGTTTTGACCAAGTGATCATTTTCATTGAATTCTAATCTAGAGGTTATATACTCATGGCATCGAAAATCATAACATTTGATGTTGAAGCGCGTACAGCGCTCAAGCGTGGCGTTGATCAACTCGCCAATGCAGTTAAAGTGACACTTGGACCAAAGGGTCGCAATGTGATCATTGACAAAAAATTTGGTTCACCAACTGTGACAAAAGACGGTGTGACAGTTGCAAAAGAAATTGAACTCGAAGATCCGATTGAGAATCTCGGTGCACAAATGGTAAAAGAAGTTGCTTCCAAAACCAGCGATGCAGCCGGTGATGGAACGACTACAGCAACCGTTCTTGCTCAAGCAATCGTTCGCGAGGGCTTGAAGAATGTGACTGCCGGTGCAAATCCAATGGACCTCAAGCGCGGTATCGATCTTGCGGTAAAGACATTGGTAGCAGAACTCAAGAATATGAGTCGCGAAGTCACAGACAAAAAAGAAATCGCTCAAGTTGGTACCATCTCAGCCAACAATGATGAAACAATCGGCAATCTGATTGCTGATGCAATGGAAAAAGTTGGCAAAGATGGCGTTATCACTGTTGAAGAAGCAAAAGGTACCGAGACATCAATGGATGTTGTTGAAGGTATGCAATTCGACCGCGGTTACCTTTCACCATATTTCGTGACTGATGCTGATACAATGGAGACAGTGCTTGAAAATCCATTCATCCTCATTCACGACAAGAAAATCGGTGCGATCAAAGATCTTCTTCCGATTCTTGAAAAGACAGCACAATCAGGTCGCGGCCTTGTCATCATCGCTGAAGATATCGAAGGCGAAGCACTCGCAACATTGGTTGTGAACAAACTTCGTGGAACATTGCGTATTGCAGCTGTAAAAGCTCCTGGCTTTGGTGATCGCAGAAAAGCAATGCTTGAAGATATCGCGATTCTTACCGGCGGTACCGTGATCAGCGAAGAAAAAGGATACAAACTCGATACAGCAACTATCGAGTATCTTGGAACAGCAAAGAAAATCACGATTGACAAAGACAATACCACAATCGTTGAAGGCGCAGGTTCTTCTGATGATATCAAGAAGCGCATCAATGAAATCAAATCACAAATTGAAAAAACCTCGAGTGATTATGATCGCGAGAAATTGCAAGAGCGTCTTGCAAAACTCTCCGGTGGTGTTGCAGTACTCAAAATCGGTGCATCCACCGAAGTTGAGATGAAAGAAAAGAAAGCTCGCGTTGAAGATGCATTGCATGCAACACGCGCTGCTGTAGAGGAAGGTATCGTTCCTGGTGGTGGAGTTGCCTATTTGCGCGCAGTGAAAGTGCTTGACGGTCTTCATGGTGAGAATCATGATCAAGACACAGGTATTGCAATCATTCGTCGCGCGGTTGAAGAGCCGATTCGTCAAATCGTGACAAATGCCGGTCTCGAAGCATCCGTTATTGCAAATCGCATCAAGGAAGGATCAGGTTCTGATGGCTTCAATGCTCGCACTGAGCAATATGAAGACTTGATCAAGGCAGGCGTGATTGATCCAACCAAAGTATCACGCGTTGCACTTGAAAATGCGGCATCAGTTTCCAGCTTGCTTTTGACTACTGAAGCAACAATCGTTGAGAAACCTGAAGCAGAAAAACCAATGCCTGCCATGCCTCATGGTGGTATGGATTATTGATGAGATAGATTCATATCTTGTATCAAGCAAAATGGCTCTCAAATTATTGAGAGCCATTTTTTTATAGGATTCCTGCATTAATCAATGCTTCTCTGAGCTTCTCTTTATTCTCTTTCAACAGAGGCTGCATCGGCAGACGATAATTTTCCTCGCAAATTCCCATCATTGAGAGAATACCCTTCACCGGAATTGGATTTGTTTCTATGAAATTGAGTCGCATCAAATCAAAAAGAGGATAATGCAATGCTCTTGCTTTTTCAAAGTCACCCGACAATGCAGCAGTGATGCATGCACCAAACTGAGCGGGAGCATAATTGGATAGAACAGATATCACGCCATGTCCGCCCGAAGCTATGATTGGTAATGCCAATGAATCATCACCCGCAAGCAGAGTGAAATGCGCAGGACGATTCCTGATGATTTCCATCATTTGCTCCAAATCAGCAGATGCCTCTTTTGTTGCAATGATATGTGTGTATGTTTCAGCCAATTGCAATTGTGTTTCTGCAGTGACATTTGATACAGTTCTTCCGGGTACATTATAGAGGATTTGCGGAACATCGCATGACTCTGCAATGGCTGAAAAATGTGCAATCAAGCCGCGTTGTGTGGGCTTATTATAAAATGGCGAAACAAGCAGGACAGCATCTGCACCAATCGCTTTTGCTTCCTTTGTGAGCGTGATAGCAGCGGCTGTATCATTCGAACCCGTACCTGCGATCACCGGAACTCTTCCCGCTGCATGCTCAACAGTGACTCGAATCACTTCACATTTTTCGGCAAATGTCATCGTTGCACTCTCGCCTGTTGAACCACAAGGAACAATGGCAGAGATATTGCCGGCTATCTGAAAATCAATGAGTTTTCTTAGGGAATCGAAGTCAATGGAACCATCCTTGTGCATCGGTGTCACAAGTGCTGTTATAGTGCCTTTCAGGGGTAAAGTCATCATTTCTATCACTTAAAATGAATATGCGGTTGTGATTCCAATGCTTGGCAATACAGGAAAATTAAAATCAAAATTCAACCAAGAATTCCTTGGTTTTTTCTCTATTTCATCATGTTGCAATTCAAACATCAGTCCAGCATCAATGTGCAAAGCTATGAAATTTGAAAGCGCGAATTCATGTCCAAATCTCAAATGAGCATAAGACCA
>DBCJ01000038.1 GCA_002293005.1 Ignavibacteria bacterium UBA961
GTTGAAGGTTCCAGAGCAATCACGGTTCCACCTTCGGCTTGAGAAGAATTCACCCCTTCAGCCAATTCATATTCGGCAATTCTCTGAAGTTCAATGTCCAAAGTCAATTGCACTGCATGTCCCGTACGAGGTTCTTGCACCGGAATTTCATGAGAATAATAGAGATTACTCACAGCATCTCTTCTCATGAAAGTTTTGCCATTGATTCCTCTGAACAATGAATCCAGCATCAGTTCAAGGCCGGCAGTACCTTTTTTATCAGGATCCGTAAAACCCACTATTTGAGCGGCTCCCGTGCCATATACATAACTTCTGCGATAAGTTGGAATCTTGATAAAACCCGGATCACGAATTGTATCTAACATGATATGTCTTGCCGTCACATCCCTCGCCAAATAAGAAAACTCTTTCACTCCGTGATTGATCTTATCCAGCCAATACTCGATTGATTCACCGGTTGCAAGAGAAAGTGCGGTTGCAATTCCCTTTTTGTTTTTGACTTTTGTGATATCTATGGCATAAGACATTGCCTTCACATTCGCTACGATCACCCTTCCATTTCTATCAAGAATCTCCCCTCTTTGTGCTTGCAAAGTCACTGGCACCATATGCTGTTTTCTCTTTTCCTTCATGATTTCATCGGCCTTGATCACCTGCACATAAAATATGCGAATCAATGCGATGGAGAATAAAAAGAGAAATAGCCCAAACATGAATTTGAGTCTATTCGGAGGGAAGACAAATTCCATGGAAATTTGCTGATCATCCTCTCCGCGAGATTGTCCTTTTTGACTTTGCCTAGCGCTCATGAATTAAAGCCGGAAATATGCTGCACTGCGAATATACGGAATCGATGTTTTGCAACTTTATATACACTGTTGTCTTTTCGGACAAAGTTGCGAGAAATGAGATGTATCATTTTGCGTATCTTTGCCAATCATTTCAGGAGTTCGACATGAGTGGAAAAACCTATATCGTTTATGATATTGAGACAGCGGGCATGCCCATTGATTCTTTCGATGAAGCAAGACAAGAATATCTTCTCCGCGGGGCAAGCACGGATGAATTGCGTGATAAGAAAATCAATGAAATGGCACTTTCGCCCTTAACCGGCCAAATCATAACCCTTGGATTGAAAGTCATGCAAAAGGCAGAAGATGGCTGGACGGAAGTTAGAAGTGGCGCATTCATGACAGATCCGGCCATTCCTGAAGGTGAAATGAAAACTGAGGATTTGCCATCCGGAAATAAAATGGTACTCTGCAGTGAAGTCAAATTGCTGGAGAATTTCTGGAAATTACTCACAATTTATCCATCTCCGCATTTAATCACATTCAATGGTCGTGGATTTGATGCCCCATTTGTGATGCTTCGATCAGCCCTTCTCAAAGTGAAACCACAATTCAATCTCATGCAGGGCACAAGATTCAATTACCGTGATTCACATACAGATTTGCTCGATGAATTATGCTTCTTCAATCCTCAGCAATCAGGTGCAACTCGAAGATATAATTTTGATTTTGTAGCCAAAGCATTTGGCGTGCAATCTCCAAAAGAAGCCGGCGTTGATGGCTCGAGAGTTGGTGAATTATATGCGGAAGGCAAATATGATATCATCTCGGAATATTGTCTTCGCGATGTAAAAGCCACCTGGGAGCTGTATTTGGCCATGAAGGAATTCATTCCGGATATACGCTGACATGCATCTCTTTCGACTATGGATCACACTCTTCAAGAATTGTCTTTCGCGAGACATGGAATTCCGCTTGCATTATGCCTTGCAAGTGATGGTTGACATTATTTGGTGCGCTGTTCAAATCGGATTTTTTGAAGTGATGTTCATGTATACTCCGGCATTTGCCGGACTTTCCAGAAGTGAGGCCTATTTGTTTTTGGGGACATTATTCATCGTTGATTCTTTCAATATGATGCTGGTTGCTTCAAATTTCTGGCATTTTCCAAGACATGTAAATACAGGTGAATTGGATTTCTTTCTTCTGAAACCCGTATCGCCATTATTCTTGAGTTATTTCCGATTCATCAATACAGCATCTATGGTGAATGTCGGGGTCAGCATCATCATTTTTATCATGGGATTATTGATGCATGATCAGTCCATATCTGCATTGCAATGGATTGGTTGGTTTGTGGGTCTGATTTGCGGGTCAATCATTTTGATTTCCCTCGAAACAATCGTCGGAAATATGTCCTTCTTTTTTGTGAATGCCTCCGGCGTGCAAAGCATCTTTTATGCATTGTATCAAATCGCCATGAGACCCGATGGCATATATAATTCCGCGATGCGCCGAATATTCATTACGATTTTCCCTCTTTCTTTGATTGCATCCGTTCCCTCTTCCATGCTCTTCAATACTGCTTCTCTGGAAATGTTCATGATTATGGTTATTGTGACAATAATCATGGCCATAACATCAGTAAAATTCTTTTCTTTTGCGCTCACGCGATATAATGGCGCAAGCAGTTGATCACATCCACATTGAAACAATCTTGATGAATCCATAAAAAATCGGTGCGGCAAACAGCATGCTGTCGAATCGATCGAATGCCCCACCATGACCCGGAATAAGCTCCGAACTATCTTTCACATGTGCATCTCTTTTGATCATTGATTCCACCAAATCTCCTATTGGAGCAAAAAGACCAAGTAAGATTGAACCAATAAGCATGAGCCACAATGGAAATGTCGGCATGAGAAAATATGTTCCGGCCAACATTGTAAGAATTGTTCCCAAAAATCCTATGATTGCCCCTTCAATCGTTTTTTTCGGACTGATATGTGACATGAGTGGTCTTTTCCCAAAAGCCATGCCACCAAAATAGGCAAATGTATCACCTGCCCAAACACCGATGAAGAGTAAGATTACCAATGCTGAACCGGCCTCCATGTTCATTTGTGCAAAATATGGTGTGAGATGTCCTTGCACTTCAAATCCTCGTAAGGCAATCACATTGGAAAGCATAACAGGCACATATACAATTGCGCCGAGCGTGGACACCACAGAACCCGCCGGAGGAGCATGTTTTTCTTCATAGGAATTGACAAGTTCAAGGGAAAGTGTCGACAATCCCGCAAGTGACAAGACAAGCAATAAGAGAAATGCTGATTGTTCACCGGCAAAGTCCATCAATAGCATCCACACAAATCCCGTAATCATCCCAATCATTGGATGCGGAGCGAATCCCTTTGCCGAGAGTAACATATACAATTCTCGCAAAGCAAGCACGGCAACAATGGCAAAAAAGACGGTAAAATAAGGTGAACCAAGAATGACCATCCAAATCATGAAGGGGATCCCGATCAGACCCATGATGATGCGTTTTGCAAGCGTGCTCATGAAGAAACTCAATTGAAGGAACAAAGCATTACCTTCACTTTGGAAGGCCGTCAAAATTACCGTATTTTGTCCATACTTTGCCCCAAAGATTTACCCCATAGAGTGAATGAAACAATGGCGATTTACACATTGGAAGATAAAAGAACATCCATTCTCCTGCTTGGCGGATCTCGTCATTCAGCAGAAATGGCAATTAGATTAAGAGATAGAGAAATTCCTTTCAGCATTTATCTTTCATTTGATGATGCGCATCTCTTTAGTATGTCTGATTTACCGGTATTGCCACCACATTTGATTCCTTTTTCAAATGAAGTGGTTTCAACCATTTCAGACATTACAATTCCACCTGATATCATCATGGATTGTATGCCGGTGGCAGCAGAGCTCAAGATTCCGATGATACA
>DBCJ01000079.1 GCA_002293005.1 Ignavibacteria bacterium UBA961
GATTGGTATTTCATTGATTCGATGAATGTCAGAAAGAAAGGGCAAAAATTCTATAAAGGATTTTCAACAAGCATCAATCAAAATGCTATTCGACAAGAGTCCACGCCGATACCAATTCGACCGGGCGGACCTCAAGATCCTGATGAATCACCCGTATCAGTCGATGAAGACATTGCAGGCATTGCCATCGGAAATTATCCCAATCCATGCGATGTCTCAACATTGATCCACTATGTGATTGCCAAAGATGCAATCGTTACGCTCACGATTCATGATGTCACCGGCAATGAAGTCATGCGTCCGATAGATGCCATGCAATATCCTGCAGGACCGTATGCTGCTCAAGTGAATACAATGCAATTGTCTTCAGGAAATTACTATTACAAAATCCAATTGGGATCTCAAATCATAACGCGCTCATTCATCATCATACATTGATGATCTCGGAGAATATCTGTACATGCCCAAGCAATCACCACAAAAAAAACATATCACCATCACTCATGCACGCGTGAATAATCTCAAGGACATTTCTTGTGAAATTCCTCGCAATGCATTGACTGTCATATCCGGTGTGAGCGGTTCCGGAAAATCATCTCTCGCTTTTGAAACACTCTATGCTGAAGGACAAAGAAGATTCGTGGAATCACTTTCTTCTTATGCCAGACAATTTCTTGATCGTATGAATAAACCCGATGTGGAAAGCATCACGGGTTTGCCTCCCGCAATTGCAATAGAGCAAAGAGGTTTTGCGAGAAATCCACGATCAACAGTTGCCACGCAAACAGAGATATATGATTATCTCAGATTATTGTATGGTCGTATTGGCACTACAATCTGCACATGCGGTCGGGAAGTGAGAAAAGACACTCCTGCTCATGCGGCAAGTGTGATTTCAGAATGGAATGAAGGTGACAGACTCTATATTCTCTTTCCGATTCATATAGGTGAGCATTCATTCGAGCATGCCATTACATCCCTCATCGAAAATGGATTTTATCGCGCTGTCATGCCAGCAAGTTCGGATATCATCGATTTGCAGGAGCATGTACATGCTTCAATTGAAGATGCTGATCAAATGTTCATGCTGGGAGATCGCATCATCATCAAGAAGGATGAAGCATTTGTCTCGCGATTGACAGAATCATTGGAAACAGCATTCTCGCTCGGACATGGAAGAGTGACCGTCAGAAATATCTCATCGATGGATGATGCCTGCTTCAGCAATGTACATGAATGCGCATTTTGCAATATCGAATATCAAGAACCGGAGCCACGACTATTCTCATTCAATAGTCCATTCGGGGCTTGCAAGACTTGTCAAGGTTTTGGTAGAAGCGTGGGACTTGATACATCACTCGTGATTCCCGATATGCATTTATCACTTCAAAAAGGGGCTATTCATCCATTTCGAACTGCAGGATTTACGGAGTATCATAGAGACTCATTGGATTTTGCCAGAAGACATTCCATTCCGGATGCCATACCATATTCTATGCTCACTGAGCGACAGCGTACCATGCTTTGGGAAGGTGATGCATTGTTTCCCGGAATCAATGGATTCTTTGCTTATGCGGAAGAAAAAGCAGCGGCAAAAGTTGGTTATCGTGTTTTACTGTCTCGATATCGTGGTTATACAACATGTCATGAATGTAATGGTGCAAGACTTCGAAAGTCAGCAAGACGAGTTTTTATTGCCGGTAAGACATTACCTGAAATCATTCGCATGACAATAGCTCAAGCATTTGCGTGGTTTGATGCATTACAGGTTTCTGAATCTCAATTTAAGATTGCGGAAATGGTATTGAAAGAAATTCATTCACGACTTCGCATGCTTGTTGAGATCGGATTGGAATATATCACGCTCGACAGAATGGCTCACACGCTCTCTGGTGGTGAATCTCAACGTATCACACTTGCAACATCGCTTGGTAGTTCATTGGTAGGTACTCTTTATGTACTCGATGAACCAAGTATAGGATTACATCATCGTGATACATGGCGTTTGATGCAATTACTCAAAAGACTTCGCTCGCTTGGCAATACCGTCGTCGTGGTTGAACATGATCCTGAAATCATTGCATCTGCAGACCATGTGATTGATATCGGACCAAAAGCCGGTGAACTTGGCGGTGAAATCATGTTTTCCGGTACCGTGAAAGACATGCTTGCTTCGAATGAATCTCTGACAGGGCAATATCTATCCGGAAAAAAGAACATTGATATTCCAAAGAAAAGATCAAAGGGTAATGGTCACTTCTTGGAAATCATTGAACCCAAAGAGCGTAATTTGAAAGGTGATACTGTATCCATTCCACTTGGTTGCATCACTGTTGTGACAGGTGTTTCGGGATCCGGAAAGAGTACGCTGGTTCATGAAGTTCTTGCCCCTGCATTGAAGAAAAAGTATGCCGGGTTTGCTGGTTCAATCGGAGCATGCAAAGACATTCTTGGCGCGGGAAATCTCCAAGCTGTCGAAATCGTGGATCAGTCTCCGATTGGAAAATCGTCTCGTTCAACGCCTGTAACATATACAAAAGCATTTGATGCCATTCGTGATCTTTTTGCTGAAACACCGGCTTCAAAACAATTGGGATGGCGCGCAGGACATTTCTCTTTCAATGTGCCCGGTGGTCGTTGTGAGACTTGCGAAGGTGAGGGAAGCGTCACGGTTGAAATGCAATTCTTGCCTGATATCACATTGCCTTGTGAATCGTGCAAAGGAACCAGATATAAAAAAGAAGCTCGAGACATCAATTATAAAGGTGCATCGATTGTCGATGTTTTGGGAATGACAGTGCATGAAGCACTCGCATTCTTTGCCGGAAATAAGCGCATCATCAATAAATTGCAAGTGCTGTCTGATGTCGGTTTGGGTTATGTTCGCCTTGGTCAGCCCAGCACGAAATTATCCGGCGGGGAAGCACAGAGAATTAAGTTGGCAACAGCCATCGATGATTCAAGAAGTGAAAAAACACTTTTTGTTTTTGATGAACCAACCACTGGTTTACATCTGGATGATATCAATACTTTGCTCATGTGTTTTCGGGCTTTGGTGGAGAAAGGTCATTCAGTAATCATCATTGAACATCATCTGAATATCATTGCCGCGGCAGATTATGTGATTGATCTCGGACCCGAAGCAGGGGAGGAAGGTGGCTATGTGATAGCGTCCGGCACACCCGAGGAAATCATGAAAGAAAAACGCTCTCATACCGGAAAGGCATTGAAAACAGTCCTTATTTAAGCATCTATACCGTATTTTGCATACATGAATATCACCTTCAAGCACATATTTCGCATAGCGATCACGATGGCCATCGTGATTGGATCATCGTATTTTGCTTTGCAGAATATCAATCTGGACATACTCTTTTCAACTTTGTTGAATGCAAAATATGAGTGGGTTCTGCTTTCCATACCGGTCATGTTGATATCTCATTGGCTCAGGGCATTGCGTTGGAAAACTATGCTTTCACCAGTTGTTGAAAAGCCATCATTGCTCAATATGTTTTCAGCCGTAATGATCGGCTATGCAGTGAATAATGTGATACCGAAAGGTGGGGAATTACTTAGACCAATCATTTATTCTCGAAGAGATAAAGTACCTTTGTCAACCGTTATGGCATCGATGATTGTCGAGCGTTTTTTCTTTGATGCAATCATGGTCTTGCTTTTCATTGCCGGTGTATTCATCTTCCAAAGAGCAGATATCGAACAGGCATTTCCTTGGTTTTCTTGGGCTCAGATGCTATCTGTCATCGGCATATTATCTTCAATTATCATTCTCATCTTGGTCATCGCATTTTTCCCCGCTTTGACTGATTGGTTATTGAAAGTATTCGTCAAGCCATTTTCTCAATCCTTCTATGAGCGCATTCATCGCTTGACCGATACATTTGAGCAGGGTTTTGAAGTGATCAAAACACCTTCTCAGTATGTTCGACTCACATTGGAATCCTTCGGTATTTGGATAGGTTATCTCTTGCCCATGTGGATCATGCTCTATTCTTTTGATTTTCAGGACCGATTGCATCTTGACATCATAGATGCCACCTTTTTGTTTTCTGTTGGTACACTATCCCAATTCACACCAGCGCCCGGCGGAATCGGAGTGTATCATTCACTTATTCAAACTGCAATGGTTGCGATTTTCGGCATTATGCCCGAAGAAGCTTTGGCTTATGCAACACTCACGCATGGAATCAACCTGATTGTGTGTTTTGTGATTGGTGGCGCATTCTTCATCTATGAAAATAGAATTCAGCCATTGCCAACAGATTTGGATGAAATAGAAAAGGAAACAATCGGATGATATTCTTGTGGGTTGGACTTGGTGGTGCGATTGGAAGCATTCTTCGTTATCTAATCTCACAGGCATTGCAAGGTAGCACCGGACTTTTTCCAATCGGTACAATGGCTGTGAATGTGATTGGTTCCATCATTCTTGGCGCTCTCTTTGCCATGCAGGAAACTTCAGGGGAAGTCTTTAAGCAATCAATGTGGCTTTTTTTGACGGTTGGTATTTGCGGTGGTTTCACCACATTTTCGACATTTGGTCTGGAAGCTTATCTTCTCTGGAAAGAAAAACATGTCGTGGAAGCCATGCTCTATATGGTATCTTCGATGATCGTTGCTCCCGCTTCAATTGCAAGCGGTTATGCACTCATCAAATCAATACAATCATAAATTGATTATCCAAAAAATGCATCCAATTCATCAATTGACTTGGTGTATTGCATGCCTGATGACAAATCCTTGACGATGCAATTCTGATTCATGACCTCATCCGGTCCAATGATGATCACATGTCCAATTCCCAATTTATCCGCCTCTTTCATCTGTGCTTTGAGCGATCTGTTTTGCACATCAACAATCACTTGTTTTCCTGATCTGATACGCAATGCATGTGCACAAGAAATCACGGCTTTACGAGATTCATCACTTTCAAATCCAATGACATAAATTTCCGCATTTGATGCTTCCGGAATGGATTCTTGGGCATTCATTGCAAGAAGAAGTCTTTCCATCCCAAAAGCAAAGCCAATGGATGGTGTATGCTTCCCACCGAAATGCTCAAA
>DBCJ01000100.1:0-4010 GCA_002293005.1 Ignavibacteria bacterium UBA961
GGCATCTTCGCTTTTCATCAT
This sequence comes from Ignavibacteria bacterium UBA961, assembly GCA_002293005.1. Lineage (GTDB taxonomy): Bacteria > Bacteroidota > Ignavibacteria > Kapaibacteriales > UBA961 > UBA961. The sequence continues at coordinate 22 of DBCJ01000100.1, forward strand.
TCCACCATCATTACCGGCATAGACAATATTGTTTGTTGATGTTGAAAATGTCGCGCAATGCTGATCAGGATGCTGATTACCACCCGTATAGACGCGTGTAATATTTTCCCAAGAATCACCACCATTTGATGTTCTGTACACATCTATTCCGCCTGCTAATACAATCTTCGGATTTGATGGGTGAACAGAGATATAGATATCATAACTACCTTGCCCATTAAAGAATGTACCATCATCATCAAAACATGGAGTCCAAGTATTACCACCATCTAAGGATCTAACAATTGTACCCACTCTCGTTTCACCATCTTCAAACAATGCATATACAATATTTGGATCTGAAGGTGCCATTTGAACGGTGATGTGACCGAACTTAGCTTTGTCTAGATCATCACCTTCGCCATAACCCGGGATCTCACTATACGTAAACGTTTTTCCTCCATTCGTGGATTTATACACACCATTTCCCGGTGAGCCAATGAAGAGTTCATCGATATTCTTGGGATTGATGCTGATATCTCGAACACCTTTTGAATAAGTTCTTTCCCAAGTTGCACCTGCATCCGTGGAACGATAGAATCCTGCATTTGCATTCATCCCGCCGGCATAGAGGATATTGGAATTCAGTGGATGCACCTTGAAGCTCATGAAGGAACCTACGGTGGCAAGTCCTATCAATTTCCAAGATTGACCTTCATCGGTTGAGCGATAAATGCCGGAGCCGGGATAACCATAACTACCACCGCGATCCTCGCCAGTTGCGGCATAAATCACGCTGGGATTATTGGGGTCGATCACCACTTGTCCCATAGAACTCGAATTTTCAAAATCCATTAAGGGTTCCCAGAGATAACCACCATTCGTGGTTTTCCAAACGCCACCATTAGCGGCACCGATATAGACGATATCAGGATTTGTGGGGTGGACGGAAGTGGAGCGAATACGACCTCCAACGCTTGTCGGACCCAATAATTTCCATTCAGGTTGAGCTGCAAGAAGTTGAGCTCCTCCCTTCTTTTCAATCATTGAATTCATGTGACTTTTGGCTTTTCCCAATAAATCACGAGGTATATCATCGAATGGGAAAGCCCTGCGAGCATGGAAAAACTTGAATCGTTCAAGAGGATTACCCTCTTTCTCCTTCTCACGAGCCACAATAGTGATTGAGAATGAGGGAAGAAGAAGTGCGATTCCAAGAAAAAGCGTAACTAATAGCTTCATATATGACACCGAATGGTAGTGATACGAAATATGGTGATGGTCATGACGACACATTGGCTGACAAGTTACGAACAAGAATTCAGGTCATAAAGAAAAAAAATGTGGGTATAATTTGAGTCAAGGAACTATTTGTCCACATAACCCTATTTTGAGGTCAAAAGCAAGACAATTTCTTCGTAAATTGCGACCCTTAATTAGAAAAACTATATCTCCACAACTACTTGATATTCCTATGTTCAGCTATCAATTCAGTGAAACACATGAGATGATTCGTCAAACTGCTCGCGAATTTGCGCAGTCTGAAATTGCACCAACAGTTATTGAACGCGATGAGCATTCCGTTTTCCCTGCAGAAATCGTTAAAAAAATGGGAGAATTGGGATTCATGGGCATGATGGTTTCTCCGGAATATGGAGGAAGCGGACTTGATGCCGTGAGCTATGTCATTGCAATGGAGGAAATCTCCAAAGTTGATGCAAGTTGCGGCGTTATCATGAGTGTCAATAATTCACTCGTTTGCTGGGGTCTGGAGACATTTGGTACTCCCGAGCAAAAAGAAAAATATTTGCGACCACTTGCAATGGGTGAAAAACTCGGCGCTTTTTGCTTGAGTGAACCCGAAGCAGGATCAGATGCTACGCATCAACATACAACTGCAAAGCAAGATGGCGATCATTGGGTGATCGATGGCATGAAGAATTGGATCACGAATGGTACATCTGCCGACATTTACTTGGTATTGGCACAAACAGACAGAGAAAAAAAGCACAAAGGCATCACCTGTTTCATCATTGAACGCACAGCACCGGGATTTGAGCCAGGAAAGAAGGAAGACAAATTGGGCATTCGCTCAAGTGATACCTGCTCAATCGCTTTGAGCAATGTACGCATTCATCAAGATGCAATTCTCGGTGGTGTGGGTGGCGGATTCAAAATCGCGATGGAGAGCTTGAATGGCGGCCGAATTGGAATTGCCGCTCAAGCATTGGGTATTGCACAAGGTGCTTTTGAGCGTGCTGTTGCATATTCCAAAGAGCGTATTGCATTTGGTAAACCTATCAGTGAACTTCAGGCAATTCAATTCAAGTTGGCTGATATGTCTGTGAAAATTGAAGCCGCAAGACTCCTCACTTTGAGAGCCGCAGTTCTCAAAGACAATCATGAAAGCTATGTGAAAGAAGCCGCCATGGCTAAACTTTCCGCTTCAAAGGCATCTGTTGAAGTTGCTCTTGAGGCAATTCAAGTACATGGTGGTTATGGATATGTTCGTGAATATCAAGTCGAGCGCATGCTTCGCGATGCGAAAATCACAGAAATCTATGAAGGAACTTCAGAGATTCAACATATCGTGATTTCCCGTGAATTGTTAAAGAATATGTAATCTTTCGAAGGATTGCACAAGGCGCAAAGGACAATCCCTTTTGCGCCTTTTTTTTGATGAAGGACAAAAATGATATCTCAAATTCGTGGCATCTTGATAGAAAAAACTCCGACTGAAATCATAGTTGATTGTCATGGAGTGGGCTATGCATTGTTCATTTCCATGTATACTTATTCCGCATTACCTGATATCGATCAGCCTGTTCGACTATATTCCGTACTCGTTCCCAGAGAAACCGAAGTGCAGTTGTTTGGCTTCATCGATAAACCCGAAAGAGAAACTTTTCATCTATTGACCGGTATTTCAGGCATCGGACCCAAAACAGCTTTGGGCATTCTGTCATCTGTGACAATTCAAGAATTACAATCTGCAATCATCAAAGGTGATGTCAAATTTCTCAATCAATTGCATGGTGTCGGCAAGAAAATGGCCGAAAGACTCCTCGTTGAATTACGCGATAAAATTCAAAATATCTCAGGAATTCAAGCTCAAGAATCCGATGATGATTCTTCAGCACCATTGTCTTCATTGCAATATGATGCGATCGCAGCATTAATTGCACTCGGTTATCAAAAAGCCGCCGCGGAAAAATCCGTGAAATTAGTAATGAAAAACATTCAAGAATCACCTACAGTGGACATCATCATAAAGCAAGCACTCAGAGAATTACGATCATCATGAAGAACTTGAAAAGATTTTTACCTATTCTCATGTCCATCTTCATCGGACAGTTCCTTCAAGCGTCCGAAGCAGATAGTGCTTTTCGCTTTGTTGGATCCATTGGTGGTGGCGCTTCCTATCATTCGGGTGGATTTTCAGGAATTCCTTCGGTCAATACATGTTGCACGACATATCCCAATACACAAAGCTCATTGTTTGAATTCATGTTGGGAATGCGCACAAGCAATGCATTAAAGCAAGACAAGTTTACTCTTCAAGGATCTATTCAAGCCTCCATCAGCCAATTCAATGCACCGTTTTCTTCCAGAGATTTTGTGGGTAATTTCATTAATGGAAATACTGTCACTCAGGTCTTGGTCGATTATTCACTCGCTCTTTCAGGGATGATGATTGGCTTGGAACCCCGATTGCATATGCATTATTCAAAACTCCCGATATCCCTTTTCTTGGGTTTTAATGCGTCAAGTTTCATTACAAACAATGCAAATCAAATCGAAAGAATCATCAAACCGAATGATGTCAACTACACGAATGGTACAAAAGAATTGAACAGATATGACGGAAATATTGAGGGTCTGAACTCATTATTGTTTTCAGGCATTATTGGAATGGAATATCAATTCCCATTACAAGAGAATATTTTGCTTATTCCAAGCATTGCATATCGCACATATTTCAATTCATTCATAGCAGATCATCCTTGGAG
>DBCJ01000100.1:4083-4497 GCA_002293005.1 Ignavibacteria bacterium UBA961
CCGCCTCCGCCTCCACCACCGATTGAAGAGAAAGAACCTGAAATAACTCTCAGCATGCATTTCCATGCACTTCTGAATGATGCGATGGTGGAATTCGGCGACACAATTCCCTATCCCTATGAACGAAATATCAATGTAGAAGCAAAGACCATTGCGCCGATTTATATGTTCGAAAAGAATTCTTCAGATATTGTTTCAGAGTATGGACATGAAGAAACTCTCCTCGAAATCGCTATAAAACAAGGCAATGCACCACTCAGAATTCTAGCTATGGCTTCCGATCAAGAATCTGAGAATATGGCGCAAGCAAGAGCAGCATTTATCAAGAAGAAATTACTGAGCATCAATCCTGAAAGAAGTATACAAGCTGAAACTCGCATCATCAAAACGAAAGGACTTCGCTATCCGGAATTG
>DBCJ01000023.1:0-19443 GCA_002293005.1 Ignavibacteria bacterium UBA961
TTGAATGCAGGTGAATTTTATGAAGACTTCAATCAATATGTCGGCAGAGGATTAGTGGAAGGTTTTCGAGGCACTTCTGTGTGGGAAGCTGATAAACCAATTTTTGTAATGCAGTATTCATACTCAGCCAATTGGGACATGGGCGATGAATTCGATCCATTCATGATTATTGTAACTCCTCAAGAACAGTATATTCAGGCAACTGTTTTCCAGTCACCCGCCAATAGTTCATTTAGCACGAATTGGTTTAATGTTATTGCTGAAGGCGATCCAAATGACCCCGAACAAAAGAAACTGAAATCAGTCGCATTGGATGGTAAACCTATTTGGATTTCGAAACCCACATTTCTTGCAAATCGGATTCCAGGAACAAATCTCTATTGGCAAAATGTGAATGTTGCTCCCGGCCCACATAGAGTCACAAGTCAAACTCGATTCGGTGGCTATATTTATGGATTTAGTTCATTTGACTCCTATGGTTGGCCTGCTGCGATGGCAATCAGAAAATTGGATGAAGTGGATACATTACCACCTGTATTGACTTTCGAAGAGGAATGTGGTGATTATACCTATACCGCAACCGAAGTCAGAACATTTGGTCCTCCACCGGATACAGCACAAGTTGATCAGGGTATTTCAAGTATTGAGATGATTGATTCTGTTTCTTATAACTATGATTTGAAATTTTTAACGGCAGATAGAATTATTGTAGATCCAAAAGTCAAAGAATTCAAGTTTGAGTTCAAGGTGAAAGACAAAACCAAAGATGCATTTGCAATATTTGTGGTCATGGACAGAGCCGGAAATTATACAATCGATAGTGTGAAATATGTCGTAGATAAACTTGCCCTCAATCCTGATCCCGTGAACTTTGGCAAAGTGCGCTTGGGTACAACCAAAGAGATGAAAGTGCAGCTCAAGAATGAAAGTAAGAATGAAATTACACTTAAGGAAATCAAAACACGATTTGGTTTGGTATATAAAATCATTAGTGCAGATACCACACCATTGAAAGCCGGTGAAAGTCGTGAAATCACGATTGCTTATACCCCTGATCGCGAAATGCCCGATGAAAAAACATTCGACATTGACTCGCTCATGGCGAAAACAGAATGCGCTGAATTCACATGGCCTCTTCGTGGACAAGGTGTTCGTCCTTGTATTGCGGTTGAACCTGAATGGAATGCAGGCCGCGTTCCAATCAATCAATCATATTGCAAAGATCAAGGTGGTGCTCCCGGTTTGAGAATCAGCAATAATGGAACGGATACATTGACAATTACTGGCATAACCGGTGTCATTGCGCCATTTACGATTTCTAATCCAACTGTTCCGGCATTCCCATTCAAAATTGCTCCAAAACAATCATTGTTCTTTAACTCAGTTTGTTTCAATCCGACATCCGAGCGTTCAGATACAATCTTGATTGGATTCCAATCAGATTCTTATGGTGATGATTGCTCTCCTAATTCCAAATGGTATGGAACCGGTATTCAGCCCGGTTTGGTGATTACTGATCAAGATTGGGGTAAGCGTCGACAAGGTACAGTCTTGGTGAAAGAAGTCTATGTCACAAATTCCGGATCAGCTCCTGCTAATGTGACAAAAGTTGAACTTGCACAACCTGCTGATCCAAATTTCCGTATCATCAATATCAATCCTCCCGTGAGTGATGCAGCGCCATTCGTGCTTCGCAATAATGGTGATAAAATCACTATGCAAATTGAATATGAACCGGTTGGCGAATTTGATCATACAACAACAATCACTGCAACAGCGAATAATGCAGGTAATGCAACCGGGACATTAAAAGGCTATGGCTTCCTTCCAAAGATTCAAGCAACTGGCTATGAATTCCCAGGGCAAGTTCTCGTTGGAAGTTTTGCCGCAACAGATGGTGAAGTACTCATCAAGAATACAAGCACAAGTTCTGCATTGTTCATCGAAAGCATTGATTTTAGTGCTGTAGGACCAAATGCAACTGATTTTGAGTGGACATCACCGGCTACATTACCGGCGAATATTTCCATTCCAATCGGTGGTGATATCAAAATCCCTGTTCGCTTCAAGCCAACTGCGATTGGACGCAGAATCACGGCTGTCGATATCATGAATGATGCTGCTCCGGGTACAAGAACAGTTGAAGAGCCACGCATTGTGACAAATGTAGATGTGATTGGTACAGGAATTGAAACTCGCTATCCGGATATCAAAGTCACTCCGATTGATTATGGTAATGTGATCACATGTGATGATAAGCGCTTGACCTCTACCATTTCAAATCCAGGAACAGATGATTTGATCATTGGTGACATGCAATTAACCGGTGGCGATGCAGGATTATTCACGCTTGATCCACAAACATATCCAATTACAATCAAGCCGAATGAAACATATACCGTTGGTGTTACATTCTCTCCTGATGCCGTTCGTGCATACAGTGCAGGTGTACTTGTCACGCCGACAAATCTTAAAGATGCTCAAGGCAATATCATTACAGCGACAATCGATTTGAAAGGTACTGGCTTTGTGGTTCCATTGACTTTGGAAATATCTCCAAACAAGGTCGAAAAAGTCAAGGCAGGTACGATTCAACAATTTGCGGTCAAAGGTACTGCAAATGGCTCATGGGCAGATGCAAATGTTCGAACCATCGAATGTAAAGTCAAATATGATGGTGACATGATGGCATATGAACTAGGTTCAATCAGTGCAGGACCAGGTCTTCCGAATTGGACTGTAACAGCAAGTGAATTCACAGATGGACTCATTGTAAAAGCAATTGGTACAACCAATCCGACAAATGGTGATTTGTTCAATGCGAAATTCAAAATTCTCTTGAGTGATTCTGCAACCTATACCATCGATATCGCGGATGCAACCACCAAAGATCGCGAGATCTGTACGCCGATTACAACCAAGCATGGAACAGTAAGCATTGATGCATGTTTTGTCAATGGTCGTTTGATTTCATTCTCAGGATCCTCATTCGCTTTGAAAGGCGTCAGCCCAAATCCTGTACATAGCAGTGATATTTCCATCGATTATAGCATCGGTTTCAAAGTGAGCACCACGATTGAAATCTATAATGCACAAGGTGAAAGAGTATCGCTTGCGGTGAATGAAACATTGGAACAGGGTGATTATCGCCTTTCCATTCCAATGGATGCACTTCCAAATGGTAATTATTTCTGCAGAATCAATGCAGGACCATATACAGAAGTGAAACCGTTCACAATCAATCGATAATACTATCAATTACATATGCAATCCGCCGTGAGTTCAAGGATTCACGGCGGATTATTATTTGTTCAAATCCGTATCTTTGCACCCAAATAATCGGATGATACTATGCTTCCATCGCTGTATGCGGAATATGAGCCAAGACCACATGTCATAGGAATTCTTGGTGGCGGACAACTTGCCAAGATGCTTTCACAAGAAGTATTCAAGATTGGCATGCGTACCGCAATCATCGAACATGGAGAAGATTCTCCTGCCGGAATGATGACATCTTTGTCCTGGGGAGATGGTTGGAATGATCGTGAAGCATTGGATGCATTCATAGAAGCATCCGATATCATCACTTTAGAAAATGAATTCATTGCACCTGAAATCCTTCAATATATCGCAGAAAAAAGACCTGTTTTTCCTTTGTCTGAAACAATAGCACTCGTGCAAGATAAATTCACGCAAAAAGAAACCATGCAGAATGCCGGAATTGCGATCACGCCATTTGGTGCTTGTCAGGAAATTGAAGATGTTCATGCTTTTGGCGAAAAATATGGCTATCCATTTGTCATGAAAACTCGCACTCTTGGATATGATGGATATGGAAATGCGACCATTCGATCAGCATCTGACATTGAACATGCTTGGAATGCATTTCGTGATCCTGAAGCTCCGCGAGAAATTATGTGCGAAGCATTTGTGCATTTCACCAAAGAATTGGCTGTGATGGTTGCAAGAAATAGACGAGGTGAAATTGCAGTATATCCTTGTGTTGAAACAATTCAAGAAAATCATATTTGCAGATATGTGCTTGCGCCTGCCAGAGTTGATGAAGAAATTGCCACCAAAGCAAAAGAGATGGCAAAGAGGTGCATCGAGGCGATCAGTGGCATCGGAGTTTTTGGCATTGAAATGTTTCTCACAAAAGATGGGGAAGTATTATTTAATGAAATTGCACCCAGACCGCATAATTCCGGACATTATACCATAGAAGCATGTTATACATCACAATTTGAAAATGGCATCAGAGCCATACTCAATCTGCCTTTGGGATCTCCCGAAATGAAGGTGCCGGCAGCTGTGATGGTTAATTTGCTTGGCACGAGAAGTGGTCCGGGTATGCCGGATAGTCCCGTTGACACACTCAAACATCCCCATACAATCGTACATTTGTATGGAAAAAAGGAATGCAGAAAAGGCAGGAAAATGGGTCATCTCACCACTTGCGGACCATCACTAGAAGAAGCCGCAAAAGAGGCATATTCAGCAGCTTCTTCATGGATTTGGTGAAATGAACAAACTCGTCATTGGTGATATCCCTGACATCATTCATGATTTGGCAGATTTGGCCGAATATCATGGATATACCATCTATGTGGTTGGTGGATATGTTCGTGATCGAATTTTGGGCATTGATTCCAAGGACATTGATTTCACAGTAGTGGGTGATGCGCTGGAATTTGCTCGATTGGTTGCTGCTGCAAAACATTCCAAAGCAGTTATATATGAGCGCTTTCGAACAGCACTAGTTCCGGTGGGTGATTATCTTCTGGAATTTGTGGGAACCAGAAAAGAAGAATATCTTGAGTATTCAAGAAAGCCGATTGTCACCGAAGGATCATTCGAAGATGATATCAATCGTCGTGACTTCACGGTTAATTGCATGGCTCTTTCTTTGAAAAAAGAATCTTTCGGCGAAGTCATTGATTTGCATGATGGTCAAACAGATCTTGCGAATAAAATACTTCGCACTCCATTGGATCCAATGATCACATTCAGCGATGACCCGCTTCGCATGATGCGTGCGGCCAGATTTTCAGCCAGACTTGAATGCGAAATTGAACCGGGAACTAAAAAAGCCATGTCATCAATGGCTGAGAGAATTTCCATTATTTCGCAAGAGCGTATAAGTGATGAATTCATTAGTTTGCTGAAAGCCAGAAAGCCAAGCATTGGTTTGAAGATATTGCATGAAACAGGATTATTGGCATATGTTTTTCCGGAACTCGAAAGACTTTCCGGAATAGAACTCATGCAAGTTGGTGAGCATGGATATGCCCATAAAGATGTCTTTTTGCATACATTGCAAGTTCTTGACAATCTCTGTGAGATGACAGACAATGTATGGCTTCGTTTTGCAACTTTAATGCATGATATTGCCAAGCCGAAAACAAAGAAGTTCATTCAGGGCATCGGTTGGTCATTTCATGGTCATGAAGAATTGGGTGCCAGATGGCAGGCGGGAATTTTCAGAAGAATGAAATTACCACTCGAGCATGTGTCATATGTTGAAACATTGGTGAGACTACATCAAAGACCGATGGTGCTCGTGGATGATGGCGTGACAGACTCGGCCATACGCAGGCTTGCAGTGCATGCAGGAGATTCATTGGATGATTTATTTCTTCTGTGCAAAGCAGACATAACGACAAAAAACTCCAAAAAGGCGGAGCGTTATCTCAGGAATTATGAAAAGGTTTATCAAAAAATACTTGATGTTCGTGAACGCGATCAATTGCGTGCATTTCAATCTCCCGTCAGAGGTGAAGAAATTATGGAATTATGCTCCTTGCAACCATCGCCCGCGATTGGGTATATCAAGCATATGATTGAAGAGTCCATTTTGGATGGAATTATTCCGAATGATTATCAAGCGGCGAAACAATTATTACTCGACAATAAACAACAGTGGCTTGAAGAAGCCAAATTGTATAAGAAAACTCAATCTTTGAACTAATTGAGGGGATGAAATGAACTATTCCATAACAACCGTATTGCCAAGACTCAGATCTGATATTGCCATGATGAAACATGTGCATATGAAAGAGGAGTATCTCTTAATCTATGATCCATTGAGATATTCGCCTGCCCCTGTGATATTGGGATTATCCGGTCTGCAATTGATCGACAAATTGGGTAGGGAAGATCAACAGACATGTGTTGAAATTTCCAATTCCACCTATAATGGGGAGATTAATCCGCATGATATTTTGGATGTCGTTTTACAATTAAGCGAACGATGTTTTTTGTTAGATGACGAGTATTTTAGAAGAAAAGAAGATGTGGACACGGCATTCCGAATTGCTGAAGTTCGTGAACCATTCTGTCTTGGCACCGTTTATCCTGAAACAAAAGATTCGGCTATTTCCATGTTGGATGAAATCAAGGAAATGACCGAAAAAAGAGAAAATGCTTCTCTCTCAGGAATCATCATTCCACATGTTGAATTGTCTGAAGGAACGCATGCATATTCTTCTGCTATTCGCGCGCTTGAGGCGAGTCCGAAACCGGATATAGTGATCATGTTCGGGACTTCGCATTATGGTGGGGAAGGTCGCTTCATCATGACTGAGAAAGATTATTCCACGCCATTGGGCAGAACAAAAACCAATACTGAATTGGTAAATACTCTGCATGCATCTTCGAAGCATGTATTGACTCGCAATGATGAACAGCATCGTTATGATCATTCCATTGAAATGGTCCTGCTCCTTTTGCAATATGCATATGGTGCTGAGCAATTCACATTGCTTCCCGTATTGGTTAATTCAATGCATGATAGATTTTCTTCACTCGACAAAATCAATGATGCAGGAATCGATGAGTTCCTTGCAATCATTCAAGATTATGTGAAGCGAACCAATAAAAGAGTATTATTCGTTTCAAGCGGTGATCTCTCTCATATCGGAAGAAAATTCGGTGATGCCGAGGCAGCTCATTCATTGGTTACTGATATCACCATGCATGATTCGGATGTGATTGCATTGATGTGCGCTCATGATGCCGAAGGATTCTTCAAAAAGATAGCCGAAACTCATGATTATTCTCGCATTTGCGGATGTGCGCCGAATTATTTGCTCATGAAGAGCATAGAATCCAAGAATGCTCAATTGCTGGCTTATCAATGGTGGGATCAACCGGATACTTCATCAGCTGTGAGCTTCTGTTCAATCGGTTATTTTGAAGAGAATTCCTGAATGGGCATTCTGCCATACCCCACTATGTGTTTACGCATATAGTCAAGGGTTGTGAGAATGACGCCTTTCTTTTCAGAGGCATGGATGATATAATCTTCGCCGGCATAAATTCCGACATGTGCGATTTTACCTTGTTCGGCATAGCGAAAGAAGATCAAATCTCCCGGTTCGGGAATCACATCTTCGGAAGCGTATGATAGATATTGATCATGTGCCGTTCTTGGAGCTTTGATGCCGATTTTGCGATACACCTGAAGAACAAAACCGGAACAATCCGAACAAAATGGTGTTTTCCCACCATGGCAATATGGAGTTCCGATGAATTTCAATGCCTCTTCCAATACAATTTTGCGCTCCGGCTCAAGATATTCAGGTATGGAATAAAGAGGCATGCCATTCTTGACAAAGCCATTTGTGGGTGTTTTCAATAATACACTACACCCTGAAACAAAGAGCATCAGACAAAATCCCAAGAGGATTCCGATTATATGTCGTGTTATATGTGAAGCATATCGCATGAACATATCATTACAGGAATTATGCCAATTTTCTCCACAGTTAGCATTGACAATTCATGAATGAGTTAAAAAAATCATATCAACACAGAGATCGAGTAGTTAGAGCAATGTCAGGCAATGGCATGTTTAGAGTGGCAGTTGCAAAAACCACAAATGCCACCGAGACAGCCAGGATCAAGCATGATCTTGACCCATTATTATCATATCTATTGGCAAAAACACTTACTTCATCAACACTTTTATCCTCATTTCTGAAAGGCGAAGAAAGAGTTATTGTTCAAGCCGAGGGAACCGGTAGAGTAAAACTCATCTTTACCGAAGCCATGCAAGTGGGTGAAGTGAGAGGATTTGTTGTGACAGATGAATCTCGTCCTATGCCTGAATCCATTTCTGATGCTTTGAGCAAAGGATTTCTGAAAGTATCCAAAATCCTCTATGAAAAACAAGAACCCGTTACCGGAATTGTTGAACTCTTGCATGGAGACATTGCTTCCGATTTATCCTATTACTTTGAGCAATCAGAGCAAATCGTCACGGCTGTGAATTTGGGTGTAACAATCAATGATGAAGGAGCAATCGAGCATTCCGGGGGAATCATAGTACAAGCCATGCCAGGCGCAGACCTTGCATCAATAGTAGAAGTACAGAGATCACTTGAAGAAATGCCGCCCGTGGAGGAATTGCTTGATAGCGGTTATTCACCTGAAGAAATCCTAAGACAAGCCATGCCATTTGAGATTGAAATCGTGAATAATACACCCGTTGACTTCTTCTGTAGATGCTCTCTTGAGCGCTTCATGAGCAAATTGCTCACGCTTGGAAAACAAGAGATTCTGTCGATGAAAGCTGAAGGTCAAAGAGAATTGGTATGTCAATATTGCAGTTCAACCTATACATTGTCCGATGAGAATTTTGCGCAACTCATTATCACGCTTGAAGAAGGCTTGAATTAAGACCGTATTACTTGTTGATTCTAAGCCCTAGAAAAGGTAATTTGACAGCATTCCAAACTTGTATTGGAATAGTAAACATGATTTTCTTCCAATCGCATTGATCTTCCGTGGAACATCAACAACATCGTAGAAGACATAAACATCGGAATAAACCCGATGCAGGATCAGTGAAACATTCCTCTCCGACTCTCGAGAATATCGACAGAGAGATAGATTCCATTGATAAACCAAATCAGTCCGAAAGACCACAGCATAGAAGACCTCATGGCTCTAAACCATTCATGAGTATTGTGATTCCGCTGCTGAATGAGGAGGAATCACTCTATCCATTGTATGAAGCATTGGAAGAAGTCGTTCCCGGAATGAGTAATGGTCAATACGAAATCCTCTTCATTGATGATGGATCAACTGATACCTCATTCTCTGTGATTCGCAAGATTCATGAAAAAAATCCTAGGTACAAAGCCATTCGATTTCGTAGAAATTGTGGAAAATCCGCGGCATTGGCAGTGGGTTTTGCCGCCGCCAAAGGCAAATATGTATTCACTATGGATGCTGACTTGCAGGATGATCCTAAAGAATTACCCAGCATGCTTGCATTGATAGAGCAAGGATATGATCTTGTTTCCGGATGGAAGAAGAAAAGACATGATCCATGGCATAAAACAATTCCATCAAGATTTTTCAATTTTGTCACTTCCCGTATGAGTGGCATATCATTGCATGATTTCAATTGTGGACTCAAAGCATATCGCAGAGAAGTGGTCAAAACACTGCAAGTCTATGGTGAAATGCACCGCTATTTACCTGCCTTGGCGCATTGGGAAGGCTTCCGTGTTACCGAAATGCCGGTGCTTCATCATCCCAGAAAATTTGGTTATTCCAAGTTTGGTTTCAGCAGATTTTTCAAAGGATTTTTGGATTTGCTGACGGTGATGTTCACCACACGATATGTTAAAAGACCCTTGCATTTGTTCGGTACGATTGGATCAATCATGGTATTGGCCGGTTTGATAACGAATATCTATCTCACAGTTGAATGGGCGATGGGATTGACATTCCTGAGTCAAAGACCCCTCGCACTCTTCGGAATCGCTATGATCATCGTTGGCGTGCAACTCATTTCCACAGGATTGATTGGTGAATTGGTCGTAAAGAATTCATTGGAAAAAACAACATATAGCGTTCGCGAAACTCTTGATTGATTCACAAAGGATAATTTCATGAAATACATTATAGGATTGGTACTCGTCATCAGTTCACTTTTGCCGGTAAGCGCACAAAGTGTATTTGATGGCACCACAACCGTGGCATTAGGTGTGTCAACATTCCTAATCAATGGATCTAATCCTGCGAATCAGAAGATATTTCCACAGGAAAGCGAAGGAGCCATAGGCGGCGGTTTCCCCAATTGGCAGTCGGGTATTACGCTGAAGGGTACAGTCGGCATTGACAAAAACAATAATATTCGCATTCCATTCGGCTTGGATTATTTTGTGATGAGCGGTGTGCAAAGAGTACCCGATCGCTTCTATACAATTCAGGCCAAGCACACAATTCAGATACCCACAATATTTGCCGGATTTGAATATGCATTTGCAGATCTGCCGCTTGCCAATGCAAAAGCTTATGCAGGTTTTGATGTGAGAATGTCCATGCTTGCGCCAACAGAATTGGAAGTCAAACTGAATTATGAAAAACCTGACTTTCCCGATACTACTCGTTATTTCGGGAAATCCGGTGCATCCAGACTCGGGGCCGGAGTCAAACTCGGTATTGAAGGTATTGTTGAAGATCGATATTCGGTGAATATCTCAGTCGGATATACTGCATTCAATCTACTCGGAAGAGATAATAAACGCGGTGAATTATTTACCCCATCGGCATTGACGGAATCCGTTGAATCAATCATCGGCGGTTTAACATCATCCGTATTGGTGCAATATCGCCTCTAAGCGATTGCAACCCTCTCGATACGCATATAATATGAAAGACACCACTAAAGAATATTCTTCGGCATTTCCGAATGTTCCCTATATGAATTGGCCTTCAGGACAAACAGTCTCGATGGCAGGATTCGGTACTTATCGCGTCAAATTGGGTGATATGGGACATGCATTTTCATTAATGAAAGCCATCACGAGTGGTATTAATCTTATTGATACCTCAACCAATTATGCACTCGGTGCAAGTGAATCACTGATTGGAAATGTACTTAAAACAGTCGAAAGTCAAGTCAAAAGATCTGATTTGGTAATCATCACAAAGATTGGATATCTACAGGGCCCTTTGCTCAATGAAGCAAGACAAAGAGAAGTGTTTGGAAATCCAATTCCTGATTTGGTTAAAGTTGATGATGATGTCTATCATTGTATGCATCCGGATTTTCTGAAAGAGCAATTGAGACTTAGTTTGGAAAGAATGTCCATTGATTATGTTGATGGACTTCTGCTTCATAATCCCGAATACTTTTTCAAAGATCCCCGATTGTCTAATGAAGTATCTCTGCAAGATAAAAGAGACCTTTTCTATGCTCGGATAAAAATGGCTTTTGAATGCATGGAAGATATGGTGAACAAAGGATTGATCAAGTATTATGGGATTTCCTCCAATTCATTTCCCTTTGCCACGGATCATCCCGAATTTTGTTCCGCGGAAAGATGTCTTGAAATTGCAAAATCCATCAAAAAAGATCATCATTTTTCTGTGATTCAATTTCCATTCAACTTGGTTGAACCCGAGGCGGCAACTGAATTGAATCAAGATGATGAAGGTCTTACTCTTATTGAATTTGCGGAAGAGAATAATTTGGTGGCTCTGGTCAATCGACCATTGAATGGCATAAGACATGGACAAATCATTCGCCTGTCCGATACAAATGATGTGAAATTGCCCAATATCGAAGAAATTAAAAGCGAAATTGAACGAATCTCGCATGCTTCATTTTCATTTACAGAGAACATCAATTTGCTTGGTGTGGAAGACGAAGAAATACAGAAAACACTCATTTCATATATCACATCCATCAATGCTTTGCAGGTGACTTGGAATACATTTAAGTCTATCGATGATTGGGGCAAGGAAAGAGATGCCATTCTTGGCAAAATGGCTTATGCTCTCACAGGCATCAATCAACTTGGAAATGAAAAAGTATTGGATTGGGTCTTACAGGTGGCTTCTTTGACATCAAAAATCATGAATATGATTGGTACTTATTATGCAACAATCGCAAATGCCGATTATCGCAGAAATGAATATGTCCGCTCTGTTGTCAATAAAGCATTCTCGGGTGGATTCACAGGACAGCCTTTATCACAAACAGCAATCAATGCGGCTAGATCTGTTGCCGGTATCAGTTCTGTGTTGATTGGTGCTAGAACACCTGAATATGTGGACGATGTGCTAGAAGCAATGAAGCATAAAGTACCATATTATGACCGTGCTGATTGGCTCGGCATGAAATTGCATTAATGGAACCCCCTTGGCTTGCAATGCGTTAACTTGCCCATTGATTGAACAAATTATGTACTGAATATTACATTCAGATTTCTCGCACCTTTAGAATATTTATGTCAGCTCCTTCAGAATACCGCTATCTATCAAATATCAATACTCCTGCTGATTTACGGACTTTGCCTGAAAGTGCATTGCGTGAGGTTAGCAATGAAGTAAGGGAATATATGGTGGATACCATCACGAAAGTAGGTGGACATTTCGGGGCAGGACTTGGTGTTGTGGAATTGACAGTTGCACTGCATTATGTGTTCAATACACCGCATGACAAAATCGTGATTGATACCGGACATCAAGGATATCCGCATAAGATTCTTACCGGTAGAAAAGAGGAACTTCATACCATTCGACACAAGGATGGTCTTTCAGGGTTTCTCAAAAGAGAAGAATCTGAATATGATGTATTCGGTGCAGGACATGCAAGCACGAGTATTTCAGCAGCACTCGGTTTAGCCACTGCTCGTGATCTCACGAATGATGATTATCGCGTTGTTGCCGTAATTGGTGATGGTGCAATGACAGGCGGAATGGTCTATGAAGCAATGAATAATTGCGGTGTGCAGAATCGTGATTTGCTTGTTATTTTGAATGATAATAATATGTCGATTGCTCCAAATGTTTGGGCCCTCAGCAATTATTTCTCCCAGATTTTCTCTTCGCCAACCGGTACTAAATTACGCTCGCACATTTGGGACATTGCCGGAAAAATAGATACAGCTGGAGATCGCATACGGAAAGTTGCACATCAAGTTGATAATGGACTCAAAGCGCTACTCACTCCGGGCATGCTCTTTGAAGCTTTGGGCTTCAATTATTTTGGTCCAATCAATGGACATAATATCAATAATCTCGTGACCATGCTCCAAAATCTCAAGGATGCGAAAGGTCCAACGCTTCTGCATGTCATCACTCAAAAAGGGAAGGGCTATGCGCCAGCAGAAGCGGATAAGCAATTTCTTCATGCAATTGGAAAAGTAGATAAAATCACCGGAAAATCTTTTCCATCAGCCGCTCCAGCAAAGCCCGCTCCACCATCGTATCAGAAGGTATTCGGTGAAGCAATGACGGAATTGTGCGCGACAGACAATCGCATTGTTGGAATTACAGCTGCGATGCCCGATGGTACAGGACTTGATATACTCGCAAAAACATTCCCAGAAAGAGTGATTGATGTCGGAATTGCAGAAAGCCATGCCGTGACTTTCGCCGCTGGATTGGCTTGCGAGGGAATCGTACCAGTTTGTGCGATTTATTCTTCATTCTTGCAAAGAGCTTTTGACAATATCGTGCATGATTGCGCACTTCAGCATTTGCATGTTGT
Source organism: Ignavibacteria bacterium UBA961 (assembly GCA_002293005.1). GTDB lineage: Bacteria > Bacteroidota > Ignavibacteria > Kapaibacteriales > UBA961 > UBA961. The sequence continues at coordinate 13,514 of DBCJ01000023.1, forward strand.
TTTTGCACTTGATCGTTCAGGATTGGTTGGAGCGGATGGTCCCACACATCATGGAGTTCTCGATCTCGGTTATCTCCGTTTGATTCAAGGCATGATCGTTATGGCTCCGAAAGATGAACAAGAATTGCGCGACATGCTCTATTCGGCAGTCAAAGATTATACAAATGGTCCTTCAGCCATTCGCTATCCACGAGGCAATGGACTCGGAGTGGAGATTGTTGAACCCAAAAGTATTCCTCTCGGAAAAGGTGAAATTCTCAAAACCGGACAGAGCATTGCGCTCGTCGGAATTGGAAAAATGGTCAATGAATGCATGAAAGCATCCGCATTATTGGAAGAACAAGGCATTCATTCTACGGTGGTAAATGCACGATTCGTCAAACCTCTTGATACTGAACTCTTCGCTGATTTATTTGCCAATCATGATATCGTCATGACAGTCGAAGATGGACAAATTCAAGGTGGCTTTGGCAGTGCAGTCGCAGAATTCGCAATCGAAGCCCAATACAAAGGTCAATTGATCATGCACGGAATCTCCGATGAATTTGTGGATCATGGTACCCAAGAGGAATTATTGGCTGAACTCGGACTCGACTCGAATGGAATTGCCCAAAAAGTGGCGAATTTGAAGGAATTTGCTTCACAATCCTTTGCTTCATGAATTTCAATACGAAAAAACATTTGTGCTTTTCAAGTCAAGTTTGTACTTTCGTAACTCTTTGATAATGATTTATTCGGCATAATACAATGAAAAGAACCTATCAACCCAGTAAACGCAAGCGCAAAAATGTGCATGGTTTTCGTGCGCGCATGAAAACAAAAAATGGCCGTAAAGTTCTTGCAAGAAGAAGAGCGAAAGGTCGCCATCGTTTGACCGTTTCAGGTTGATTTTCCTGAAATAGACTTATTTACTGAGGGCCCTAGAGGCCCTCTTTGTATTCTATGAAGATCCGCGCACTCAAAGGAAGAACTCAAATCACCTCGGCATTTCGTCGAGGAAAGAAATTTGCATCTGATTCTTTGATAGTACATTGCAGAACTAGAAAGCATGCGAATGAAAGTGATGCTCCAGAAGGCGGAAATCAGGATCTCTTCATTATTTGTGCTGTCCGTAAAAAACAAGTACCCCTCGCCGTTACCCGTAATCGCATCAAGAGAATCGTAAGAGAATCCGCAAGAGCTTTCATGAAGTCTCATCCGGTATTGCCATTCATGACATTGGCTTTTGTCTGGCAAAAACCCATGAAGCATCATTCGGAAGCCCAAACAACTGAAATCAAACCACAAGTCGAAGATGTATTGAATCAAGCAATGCAGTATTTTAGCGGAAAGCAGGAAATGAAACCGTGAAATTCATATTGCTTCTACTATTGCGCTTCTATCGAAAGGCAATTTCTCCGTATTTGGGGAATAATTGTCGGTTCCATCCCACATGTTCTGTCTATGCAATGCAGGCAATTGAGAAATATGGAGCAATGAAAGGTTTATGGCTTGCCATTAAGCGCATCGGAAAATGTCATCCTTTGCATCCAGGCGGAATTGATGAAGTACCTTAATCGGAGATTATATAATGCAAGAAGTCTATATCATTGAACCACTTAGAACGCCTGTCGGAAAATATGGCGGAGCTTTGTCTTCCATCAGACCCGATGATATGGGCGCTCATGTGATCAAAGCAGTCGTGAATGCAACCGGCATCAATCCCGAAGCGATTGATGATGTCATTTTTGGTTGTGCCAATCAAGCCGGGGAAGACAATAGAAATATCGCCAGAATGTCGGCATTGCTGGCAGGCCTTCCGCATTCCGTGCCGGGAGTAACAGTGAACAGACTTTGTGCATCTTCGCTTGAGGCAATCATTCAAGGAGCAAGAGCAATTAAGTCTGGTGAAGCGAATATCATGATTGTAGGTGGTGTGGAATCAATGTCGCGCGCACCATATTCCTTGCCAAAAAATGCCTCAGGTTCAGCGATATTCGGTAATCTCACCGCCTATGACACCGCACTCGGCTGGCGTTATCCCAATCCCGCAATGGCAAATATGTTTCCGCTTGAGACAATGGGTGAGACAGCAGAAAATCTCGTGGAGAAATTCGGTATTTCTCGTGAAGATCAAGATGCATTTGCATTGGAATCTCATCAAAGAGCTGTACATGCAGATGAGGCAGGATTATTCATCGATGAAATCGTGCCCATCGCCATTCCAAAGAAAAAGGGAGATCCACTCATCATTTCCAAGGATGAGCAACCTAGAAGGGATGGCACAATTGAATCACTCGCAAAATTGTCTCCCGCCTTCAGAAAAGGAGGGTCAGTTACCGCAGGAAATGCTTCATCATTGAATGATGGTGCCGTAGCGATGATGCTCGCAAGTGGAGAAGCAGTCAAGAAATACGGACTCAAGCCGATAGCAAGATATGTGGCATCCGGAACCGCTGGTGTGGACCCCAGAATTATGGGTATCGGACCTGTTTATGCAATACGCAAAGCATTGGAACAAGCTCAAATGAATATTGAGGATATAGGACTTTTTGAACTCAATGAGGCATTTGCCGCGCAGGCATTGTCCTGTATTCGAGAATTGGGGATAAGTTCTGACAAAGTGAATATTCATGGTGGAGCCATTGCCATCGGACATCCACTCGGCATGAGTGGAGGGCGAATTGCAGGACATTTGGCCAGAACCATGCAGAAAAATGATGTCCAATATGGCATCGCATCCTTGTGCATTGGAGTGGGCCAAGGACTTGCAATCATCCTTGAGAGAGTGACCTCTCACTAAATTCATTGGTATAATTGCCATCGATACTGTATTTTCGCACTTCTTTGTGTAATCGGCTTTTGCCGAAGTCAAACCATACCGAAATGTCGGAGGAATAGCGTTGAAGAATAAACAATTGAGACGCTGGTTATTGATCTTGGGTCCGCTAGTTGCGGCCGCCGTGATTTTATGGCCAACCGTTGATGCCTATTTGTTGGAGCAGGAAGAAATGCAAGCCCTGCATCAAGCCATTCATGGCAAAGACAGCACTGCATTAAAAGCATTTGAGAATGCCAATGGTGAGAGATATCGCACCGCAAAAATGAACCGTGTGAAATTGGGACTCGATCTCCGTGGCGGTATGTATGTCATGATGGAAGTGGCAGTTGACACTTTGCTTCGTGAAACTGCGGCGCGCGAGACACTCGATGAAACATTCGAAGCCGTGATCAGAGCAACACATGCACAAGCAGAAGCTTCAGGCGAAGACTATCTTGATGCATTTCATGCAAACTTTGATCGCATCGCTCGTCCAAAAGGTAAATCACTCATTTCCTATTTTGATGTTCCAGGCGTTCAGGATGTCACGGATGAAAAAGTGAAAGAGCGTTTGCGCGAAGATGTTGAAGGCGCGATTGATCAAGCACTTGAGGTCATTCGTCAGCGTATCGACAAATTCGGCGTTAGCGAACCAAATATTTCAAAGCAAGGATCTCGTCGCATTGTACTTGAGCTTCCGGGCGTGAACAATGAAAGAGAAATGCGCCAATTGCTTTCAACGACTGCTCGTCTTGAATTCAAACTCGTTCGCAATTCTGCAGATATCGTCAAAGCTCTGTATCGCATAGATGCTTATTTGGCCAAAAACAATGGCAATAAGAATGTAGCTGATTCAACGATTGCAAATGTAGATAGCACCGCGAAAGACACCGTGAAGAAAGACACGACTGCAGTTGCGGCAAAGACAGACAAGAAATCAGATTCATCAGCGATTGCAGCTGATACTACCAAGAAAGATACAGCAAAAACCGCAACAGCGGATGATCCTTATAAAGGACTCAAAGATGAAGAGAAAGGTAAGCGTTATCAAAAAGATCATCAGTTGACCACACTTCTTCAGATTTTCCCATTGGATCAAGAAGGCCGTTTTATCAGCAAAGATGGTCAACCTTCCTATTTCTATAATGAATCACAAGTACCTGAAGTCGAATATGTGATGTATATCCCATCAAAAATCTATCCTAAATTGATGTCAATTCTTGATAGACCCGATGTGAAAAAACTCATTCCTTCAGACTTGCAACTTCTTCGTTCAGCAAAACCTGAATTTGTTTCCAAAGACTTGAAAGATACAACATATGCAATGTGGTGTGTACTTCGTCAAGCGGAATTGACAGGTGAATATGTGACTGATGCTCGTGCTTCATCAGACCCAATGACCAATCTTCCTGTCGTCATGATGGAAATGGATCAAGAAGGTGCTGAAAAATGGGCGGATGTTACTGGTAAGAATATCAAAAAGAAAGTAGCGATTGTTTTGGATGATCAAGTGTATTCAGCACCTGTTGTTCAAAATAAAATCGCAGGTGGAAGTTCACAAATCACCGGTATGGACAGTCCTGAAGAAGCAAGACTTCTCGAGATCGTACTTAAAGCAGGTGCATTGAAAGCTCCCGTTAAAATCGTTGAAGAGCGCTTGGTTGGTCCTTCACTCGGTGAAGATTCCATACGTCGCGGTCTCATGGGCATGGGCATTGCATTCTTGCTCGTTGTTCTCTTTATGGGATTATACTACTCTACTGCAGGTATGGTGGCAAACTTCGCCGTTATCATCAATGTGTTGCTCATTCTTGCAATCTTGACTCCGCTTGTGATTTCAGGTGGTGGTACTTTGACATTGCCCGGTATCGCAGGTATCATCTTGACAATCGGTATGGCAGTGGATGCGAATATTCTTGTGTTTGAGCGTATTCGCGAAGAAATGATGAAAGGTCGTGGTTTCAGAAATGCAGTAGATGAAGGATTTAGCAAAGCATTGACTGCAATTGTGGATTCCAATGTGACAACATTCCTCACAGGTCTTATCTTATTCCTTCTTGGAACAGGTCCTGTGCAAGGTTTTGCTTTGACACTCATGATTGGTATTGTCACAACATTCTTCACAGCGATTATCGTATCACGCGCCATGATTGAATTGATGATCTCAAATGGCAAGTCAATAAATTTCGGTCAACCATCTACCATGGCTTAAGGAATCGGAGAAAACGATGCAATTATTTTCAAAAACAAATATTGATTTTTTGAGCAAGCGTGGCACATTGGTGTGGCTCTCGCTCGTATTAAACATAATCGGTATTGTTGCTCCTTTCGCACTCGGTTTGCGTTTCGGGATTGACTTTGCCGGTGGAACAGAGATTGCAGTACAATTGAACGCTTCAAATAAAGTTGGTGAAATTCGTACAGCGATTGAAGAAGCAAATTTGTCTGGTGCTGAGATAAAATCATATGGTGCTGACAATCAATACTTGATTCGCATTCCTGCAACATCATATGCAGATGATCCAACTCCGGCAGTTGTTGATGCAATCAAAAAGGCAATTCCGGGTGAATCAGTGAATCTTTTAAAGAAAGACTCCATTGGTCCGAAAGTAGGTGAGGAACTTCGTAATAAAGCTTTGCTCGCTGTAATTCTTGCAGTGTTCGCCATAGGGATTTATATCGCATTTCGATTTGAATTCCTCTATGGTGTTGGTGCTGCGATCGCACTTTTGCATGATGTATTGGTAACGCTTGCCATGGTGACTGTATTCAGTTCACTCGGCATCATCAATCTTGAAATCAATCAGGCAATGATTGCCGCATTCTTGACGGTTGTCGGTTTCTCGGTGAATGATACCGTGATTATTTTCGATCGTATCAGAGAAAATCGCGAATTACACAAAGGCATGAATCTTATCAAGTTGATGAATCTCAGTATCAATGAAACATTGTCAAGAACCGTAAATACGGTTATGACAGTTGTTTTGGTGCTACTCACTTTGGTTCTTCTTGGTGGTGAAGTGCTTCAAGGTTTCGCATTCACAATGCTTGTCGGTATTGTGACCGGTGCATATTCATCAATTTATATTGCAAGTTCTTTTGTTATTTGGTTCATGGAAAAAGTACAGCA
>DBCJ01000023.1:19520-19658 GCA_002293005.1 Ignavibacteria bacterium UBA961
AGCCATGAATGATGCAGGAGAACATATCCAATCACCTCATGTCATCATGGCTCCTGAAACCATGCTCGGCGGACCCGATGCGCTATCATTCAATGATGCAATTCGAGAACTTTCCAAAGAGCATAAGCATATCATCAT
>DBCJ01000137.1 GCA_002293005.1 Ignavibacteria bacterium UBA961
TATTACTGACAGTTGAATCTGTTATGATTAAAGGTGAAGCATCGCTTCCTTTTGTACATCCTGAAGATTCATTAAAAGATCTCATAATCATAATGAGTGAGAGAAGACTTGGGTGTGCAATCATAAGTGAAGACAATAAAGGAATCATCGGATTTATCACTGATGGAGATGTGCGAAGATGTCTTTCTAATATTGAGAATCTGATTAATATTCAAGCAAAAGACATCATGTCATCGCATCCAATTACAGTCAAAGCAGAATCGAGTTTGGGGGAGGCTTTGTCTTTGATGGAGGATAGGGAGAATAAGATTGGTGTATTACCCGTAATTGATACTAATGATCAATGCATTGGAGTAATTCGATTACATGACATAGCAGGTCATATCCGTTGATTAGCGCCTCGGATTGGCAATAGGAATGGTCTTCGGTGTTTCAACTTTGTTGGATTCCGAAGACTTTTTCTTTTCTGTTATAGGCTTATTAGGTGCAGTCTTTTTTGTTTCTTTTGACTTGCTCGTAGTAGTAGACTTTTTCTTTTTGTCAACGGCTTTTGACTTCTCAGAGACTTTCTTCTTGGTAATGGCTTTGTTCTTTTCGTTTGTTGACTTCTTTTTTGTTGTCTCTGTCTTCTTTTTCGTTATTGTTTCGGACTTCTTTTTGGTTGGCGTAGTTGTTTCTGCGGTCTTTTTCTTAGGCTTAACTACATCGGTACCATTCGTTTTGGGCTTTGAAGTCGTTGAGGCTGGCTTTTTTACAGCAGCGGTCGTTGTGGATTTCGGTTTTACAGTTTTTTCAATCGGCTTTGTTGAGGTCTGTTTTACTGGTTCTGTTTTTGGTTTTTCCACTGTTTTTTTCTGATCTGCATTTCCATCAGAGTCAGAATACGGCATCGCAGAAGTGAGTATTTCATTTGCAGTGATTTTCATTTCTCTGACGATTGTGCCTTCTTTGCCGATATTATCTAGTGTCTGACCATTTCTCTTGAAAATTGCTCCACCATTGTTTGAGATGGAGAGTATGAAATATTCAACAGCGGTCCAACGACCTGATTGACCTGATGCAAGGAGTACTTCTTCGCTTTTTTTTCCATCAGCATTGATTGTGAACCAGGTATTGTTTCTTGCTGTAACTTCGAGTATGATGCTGTCTTTGCTTGGTTCATCTTCGAAAATCGACAATAATTCACCACCTGATTCATTGGATGAACCTGTTGATTGGGTCGAAACTTCAGATTGTGTGCCAGGTTCAACGGGCGTGTCGTCGACTATATCTTTCACAAAAAGATAATATACACCGACAACAAGAATAAGAATCATGGCCGCAGAGATGACGCCACTTACTAGTCTCGGCGAATACCTAGGTGCTTCTATTGTCTTTAATGGTGGCGGTGGAGTATACTCTTTCTCTTTTTCCTTTTCGGGATTGATCAGCGTACCTATGAATGATTGCTCTTGGACTTGAGGCATGATTCCTGAATCAGCAAAAGATTTCTCAAAATCTTCCATTGGTAATTTGAGGAATTGCCAATAGGATTTGCTGAATGAACGCAAGTATGTTGGGGGTAAGATGCTATTCTTCCCTTTCTCCAAAGCATCAATGATATTGACACGGATATTGGTTTGTCGAGAGACTTCTGCCTGCGTAAGGTTCAGCTCTTCCCTGCGATTGCGTAATATCGTACCGAGTTGACTCATTCGGGTAGGTTTGCATGAAAATAGACTGCAAACATAAGGATTATATCGGACTTATCTCCGTGAATATTCATTCATTTAGATGAATTTTACATAACTACAGACAAACATGGGGATTTCATGGAAAGCAAGTAAGTTTGTCAAGAACTTTGCGGAATTCAAAGCTATGTATTTTGATAGAATAATCTTTCTCTATGCTCTGTATGTTGCATTTGCTTACGGAATGCTTGCGCTAGGAGCGACATATTTTCGAAATACACTTGATGCAAAGCAAAGAGCAGAAATCAATGTGGGCGAAACTCTTTTATTCGTGGTCAATCCCATGACATATCTTCTGCTTGGGACAATCTTCTTCCTTTTCTGTATTTTTGCGCTTATTGCATTGAATCTTTCAACGCCCACTGTATTGGCATATGTGTTCCCACTTGCACTCTTCATAAATGCGGTGCAAGTTTTATATAGAGCTTCTGAGCAAAGAGTGGAGCTATGCACAAAAGGACTGATCATCAGACCTATCTTCCTGGGAGAAACACAATCTATTGTATATGAGAATATGATTCGTGTGGAAATAACACCCACGATGTCATGGTTCAAATGTCAATTTTATGTACTGCCATTTGATTTTGCAGGACAATGCCTCTTGAATGAGGAACAGAAAAACAAGCTTATTTCAGCACTTAATGGTACTTCGCTTTGCGAGGTTCGATTCCTTTCAAATGGATGATATTATGTCTAAACAATCTATACGCATAGCTTCCGGTCAAGGTTTTTGGGGTGATTTACTCACAGCTCCACTCATGCAGGTTTCAAAAGGAGATATTGATTATCTCATGCTGGATTATCTGGCAGAAGTGACAATGTCCATCGTACAAAAACAAAAATTGAAGAATCCTGCTTTGGGTTATGCAAAAGATCTTGTGCAAACCTGCGAAGATGTTCTACCGTATATTTCTTCGAAGGGCATAAAACTCATAACAAATGGTGGTGGAGTAAACCCGGAAGGTGCTCGTGATGCTGTATTTGAAGTAGCAAAAAAACTTGGCATAACCGGTTTAAGAATTGGTGTTGTGATGGGTGATAATATCCTCATGCACATTGATGGCCTTATTGCAGATGGACATGCAATGAATAATATGGAAACAGGTCAGCCAATCAGTGAAGTAAAGGATAAATTGCTGAGTGCCAATGTGTATTTCGGTGCAAAACCCATTGTTGAAGCATTGCAGGCCGGAGCAGATATCGTTATTACAGGCAGAACGACCGATACAGGTCTCACACTGGCTCCGATGATTCATGAATTTGGTTGGAGTTTTGAAGATTGGGATAAACTTGCTTCCGGTACAGTTGCAGGACATATCAATGAATGTGGCGCTCAAGCTTCCGGTGGAAATTTCTTGGGTGATTGGGAATCTTTGCCTGATATGGCGAATGTTGGATTTCCCATCATTGAGGCATTTCCCGATGGCTCATTCATCGTCACAAAGCATGAGGGTACCGGTGGTGCAGT
>DBCJ01000126.1:0-4139 GCA_002293005.1 Ignavibacteria bacterium UBA961
CGGTTAATGGAGCGATTAAAGCATGGGGGTCCATTTTTCCTTGGTATAGCAATTGCTCTAGCAAATATTGCCAATCCCACATTTCTGCCATCATTGGCTTATACCTGCATGTTTGTGCAGCATAGCAATATGATTGCGGTTTCTTCGTTGGACAGCGTCCTATATTCCATTGGATTTGGAATTGGCAACTTTGCATGGATGTATATTCTCCTGCGTGTACTCCTGCATTTCAAGGCCAAATTTTCCGTTGAATTCACGATGCGTATTCAGCGATTTGCTGGTCTCACCATGATTGGAGTGGGGACATATCTTGGCTATCGCGTGATTCTCTTCACAAAATGGCCTGAGATCCTCCGCTTCATATTCTGAAGTCTGTTACAGAATATATATATCGTATGTCGGTCAGATATTGGACCGAATCTCATGACATAGACTTTTTATATACATTTCAAGGATATAGTATGAATCACAGCCTGAACTCGGTGTTTATTGCGCTGTTATTCCTCATGTTTTCGGGCTTAAATGCACAAGTCCCGGGCTGGGATTTGGCCAGAAACGGTGGGAATACGCAATCAGACAAAGGGATGTCCATACATCGACATTCACCAAGCATCATTTATGCAGGCGGGTATTTTTCAGGTTCAATCACATTTGGACAATTGAATATTCCCGGAAGTGGAGGTGAGGATGGACTCATGATCCGCTTCAATTCCATTGGCGAAGCAGCATGGGTCAATCGCATTGCAGGTCCCGGAAATGAACGCGTTCTTGCAGTCACAAGCGATGCAGCAGGTAATTATTATGCCACGGGTTACTTCGAATCCAATGCCGGAATTAGCGGTGTATTTTTCGAAAGTAATGGCAATAAAGACTTATTTATCGCCAAATATTCACAAGGCGGGGTTCTTAGCTGGGTGAGAAATCTCGGAAGTGTCGGTGATGATATGGGAACCGGCGTGACATGTGATGCCTTGGGAAATGTGTATCTCACCGCAACATATTCTGATTCCTTGACCTTTGTCACGAAAACTTTGGATACACTCACTTATGCAAGTGCGGGTGGCAAGGACATCATACTCTTCAAATTTGATCAGCAAGGCAGGATCATTTCTCATGCTCGTGGAGGTGGTTCCGGAGATGATATATCAGCAGAAATTCTGCTTCATCCCGCTGGACTTGCATTCACAGGTACATTCTCCGAAAAAGCAGGATTCCACAATGATACACTCACCTCAAATGGTGCGTCGGATATATTTCTAGCAAACTATTCATTGAATACATTTGAACCCCTATGGATCTCAAATATGGGTGGCACCGGTATTGATGCCGGCGATGATTTGTCAATTGACAATGCAGGTAATCTTTATCTCGCAGGAATGTCGACAGGCAATTTCAATGTAGGACAAATTGCACTTACATCACAAGGCGGTACAGATGGCTTTCTTGCAAAAGTATCACCTGCTGGAGTTGTTGAATGGGCAAGATTGATTGGTGCTCAAGGTGATGACAATTGCACCGGTGTCAGCGTTGACATCACGGGTAATGTCATGACAAGCGGAACATTCTCAGGCAATGCAACATTTGACGCAACCACTCTCTCATCAAGAGGTGGTACTGATGTATATGTATTGAAATTAAATACATCCGGTGCTATTCAATGGGCGCAACAAGCAGGTTCAAGTTCAAATGACAATGTTGAATCCATCTCGAATAATGGTTCAGGAAGCGCATATATCACCGGTGCACATGGTTTTGAAACAACTCTCACACCATTCACTCTGACTGGTAGAGGCGGAGATGATTTTTATATGGCGAGAATCTTGGACATCGCGCAAAATGATCTTGCAGTGATTGCAGTTAATGTTCCTGCCGTGCCTTTTGCTCCGGGCTTCAGACAAATCTCCGCAACGATTGCAAATACCGGTTCAAACACAGTTACATCCGCTACAATTGAATTATATTCAGGAAACTCAAAACTTTCATCAAAGAGTTTGCCCGGTCCATTGGCTCCCGGTGCCACAATGAATGTTTCTTTAGATTCACTGAATTTCACTCCTGCAAGACTTGTGGAATTGACAGCAGTTGCAATGACACCGAATGGTCAGCAAGATGGCAATCAAGGAAATAATGCATTTACGAGATCCATCGGACCTGCACTTCTTAAAGGAACATATACAATTGGCGGTGTTACCCCTTCACCGACTTTCACGACAGTTGCACTTGCAACTCAATATATTTCCAATTGGGGAATTATGGATTCAGTGGTATTTCATGTTCGTCCCGGAATCTATGATGGACAAATCGCGATGAATGAGATTCCCGGTTCCAATGTGATGAAACCTGTCATATTCAAACGCGATCCCGCACAAAATCAAGCTCCTGATATCACATTTACCTCGCAATATGCAGAGCGTCATTATGTCATGCAATTGAATGGCACAGACAATATGCATTTTGATGGATTGAATTTTGCTTCAAAGTCTGGTACTTTGGGCAATGCTATCAGCATGACAAATACCAATACAAATATCACCTTCAATAATGTGAATATTGAAATTCCTGCGATGGCTTCAGGAAATGGAATCAGCATCGATGCCTTGAATCAAACCGAAGGATTGAAGATCACAAATTCAATGTTCATCGGCGGAGATTATGGCATTCATAGTGCTTATGACACAACATTGACCCCGATTAATAGCACATTAACAGGGAATCAATTCAAACAATTCAAGCAAGGTGGAATTCATATCCGCAATACACAAGTTGTTTCTATCACTGGTAATAATTTTGAACCTGGTTCAAGTGCAATTGCAGGTATCACACTTGTAAAAGGAAGTGGAAATACAACAATTACAAATAATGTGATTTCACATTTGAGAAGTGGATCTGCAATCTCAGTGATTGAAGTTCCGGGTAATCAACAAACAACAACGATGATCAGCAATAATATGGCAAGAGTTGGTGATTCAACTTCCAATGCCAATGGCATCACTTTAAAGAATACAGGTTATGCAAGCATTCTTCACAATACTGTGCATGGTGCAAATCGCTCACTTGATGCCTCATTGCTCAGCATAAACGGTGGAAGCACTATAACAGCACTGAATAATTTGTTGACCAATCCAAATAGAGCAATTGGGATTTCTGTTTCTTATACTCTTGCTCAATCATTCCCTCTTGTGATTTCAGACTTTAATCTCATTCAAACTGATTCAGGTAGAGTTGGACAAATCAGCGAAGGTATCAACACAACACAATTCGTATCCTTGCCACAATGGCGCTCAGCCACTTCCAAGGATATCAACTCATTATCCAAAAAAGTCATATTCGCAAATGATGGACTCCATTTGAATGAAGTTGATGTACAGTTGTTTGGTGATCAAACTGTTAAGCAAATCGTGAATAAAGACATCGATGGAGATCAAAGAAGAAATAGTTATATGGGAGCTGATGAAATCATTCCGGTGATAACCATTCTTCAACAACCCGTTCGCACCGTCACATGTGATACAACAACAACTTTGTTGTTTGTCACTGCAAATGCAACATTCAAGGGTCAATTGACATATCAATGGACCATAAATGGAAGGATTATTAATGGTGCAACAAATGACACGCTTGTGATCAATCGCGCAACATTTCAGAATGAAGGATTTTATCGCTGTATCATCAAATCCAATTCCGGAGCAGATAGCGTAATCACGAATCAAGCACAATTGTTGATTTCAACACGCACAACGATTTTGAATGATTTACAAAATCAATATACCGTTCAAGGTGGAACAGCAATTTTTGACATTGGTGCTGAAGTTGCAAACCTTCCGCCGACACATGCCGTGAAATATCGCTGGTTTAGAGATACCGTTGAGTATACCGTGAATACAAATACAGTTACCGGCATTAATACTCCAAGACTTGTATTGAGAAATATTCAAGTTGCTGACACAGGTGCTCGATATCGCGTCATCGTCGAAGGTGGATGTGGTTCAGACACAAGTGCGATTGCAGGAATCTATATGCCCGGTGTATTATTCGTAAGTCAACCCCGCGATACAGCATCTTGCTTGAATGGAAATGTGTTTGTTTCTGCCGAGGTCTATCCAACAATCGCAGGTTTGGAATTGGCATATCAATGGAAG